>CAYHJY010000068.1:0-2503 GCA_964357135.1 uncultured Candidatus Saccharibacteria bacterium | reverse complement strand
TGGTGAAGTACTTGATGGTGCATCTATGGACTCAAACGCTATTGAACAAGAGCGTGGCATTACTATTTATGCTAAAAATACCGCTGTTTCTTACAAGGGAACAAAGATCAATATCGTGGACACACCAGGGCACGCGGACTTCGGCTCTGAAGTAGAACGCGTACTTCGATCTATCGACTCTGTGCTTCTTATTGTTGACGCACAAGAAGGCCCGATGCCACAGACTCGTTTCGTATTGAAAAAATCTCTTGAACTTGGTCTCAAGCCTATCGTTGTTATCAACAAGATCGATAAGCCTGGGAGTAACTGCCAACAAACGCATGATGGTGTTTTTGAACTTTTCCTTGAGCTTGGCGCGACTGATGAACAGCTCGACTTCACGACTGTCTACGCTATTGGACGAGATGGTGTTGCAATGAAAAATGAAACTGACGAACGAAAATCTCTTGAGCCACTATTTGAAACTATTTTAGAAAAAGTTCCTGTCGCTGCAAACGACACCACAAAGCCATTTCGTATGCAGGCATTTAACCTCGCGTATGATAACTTCCTTGGGCGACTCGCTGTCGGACGTGTATATGAAGGTGTCGCAAAAGTAGGAGATACTGTCTATATCAAATCAACAGGAAGTGCAGACCGAACAGCAAAGATCGTGAAGCTCTTTACGTTCCACGGGATGAAGCGTGACGAAGTAACAGAAGCAGTAGCAGGAGACATCGTGATGATTGCTGGTATCCCCGACATCTTTATCGGAGAGACTATTACTGTCACCAAAGATGCAGAACTTCTCCCGGCTATTACTATCGATGAACCAACTATCGTGCTTGATTTCTTGGTTAACAACTCACCGTTTGCTGGAAAGGAAGGGAAGTTTGTAACTTCACGACAGATTCGAGAACGACTTGAAAAAGAACTCGAAGTAAACGTGGGGCTCAAAGTAGACTTCACTCCAAATCCAAATCGTATTGCTGAAGGCTTCACTGTCTTTGGTCGTGGAGAAATGCACATCGCGGTGCTTCTCGAAACAATGCGACGTGAAGGGTATGAAGTACAAGTTTCTCAACCACAAGTTATCATTAAAGATATAGACGGAGTTAAGAGTGAACCGTTTGAAGAGGTGACCATAGATGCTCCAGCAGAATTCCAGGGTGTGATCATCGAAAAGCTCGGTATGCGTGGCTTTATCATGGGTGATATGAATTTGAAAAATAGTACTGTTCGCATGATATTCACCGGCCCAACTCGTGGACTCCTCGGATACCGGAACCAGTTCCTCGTAGATACAAAAGGAGAGGGAATTATGTCTTCACGCGTGGTTGGATTCCGTCCGTACGCTGGAGAAATCACTCGACGAAACGTGGGATCGATGGTCTCTATGGAAAGTGGCAAGGCTCTCGCCTTTGCGCTGTGGGGTCTTCAAGATCGCGGTATTCTTTACATCGGTCCACAGACTGAAGTCTATGAAGGTATGGTTATTGGAAATACCTCAAAAGGTGAAGAAATGAAGGTTAAACCTACTAAAGGTAAGCAGCTCACCAACATGCGTGCATCAGGAACTGATGAAGCGGTGAATGTGATCCCTGCGTGGACTATGACTATCGAGCGTGGACTTGAAGTCATGGTGGATGATGAATTCCTCGAAGTGACTCCGCAAAGTGTGCGTCTTCGAAAACAATACCTCACCGAAACAGATCGCGCCAAAGCTCGCCGACCGAAGCAATAATATAACAAAAAGCCAGTCTAAAAGATCGGCTTTTTGTTATAATTCAAATAGTATTATATGAACGAAAAGCGCCTCAAAGAATTTTGGAATAAAGAATATAAAGAACCGGCGTTTTTTCAGCTCTCGGAAGAGTCTTCGGCAGATTTGCAAAAGTTTACTCGCTGGGCAAAGAAAGAATACGGAGACGATGTCTTTCGTCCTGATATCACTGTGCTTGATGCAGGCTGTGGCAATGGGCGCAACTTGTTGTGGATGAATGACGAATTCCGCGTGCGAGGGTTTGGGTACGATATTTCTGAAGAAGCGATCAATCAAGCAAAGGCTCGTGCTGAAAAACAAAAGTGGGGGAGTAAACTCACTTTTATCGTCCACTCTATTGGCGCGACAATACCGCTTCCTGACCAGTCGGTCGATGTGGTACTCGACATGATGGCGAGTCACTTTTTGAAAGAAATAGAACGCGAGCGCTATATCAAAGAGCTTCATCGAGTACTCAAGCCACAAGGAATACTTTTCTTTAAATCTTTTTACGGTAAAGGAGACAAGCATGCACAAGACCTCATAAAGAACGAAAGTGCTGGTGAGCACAATGCGTACATTCATCCCAAGATGAAGGTGTATGAATACGTCTGGACTGATGAGACGCTTAACGACGCCTTTGGCGAGCAGTTTATCCTCCAGCACAAAGAGCTCTCTCATCAACACAATATCCGTGGCAAGCCAAACAAGAGGCGCTCTATCACGTGTTATTACGAAAAGCGGTAGGAGTCCTGACAGATG
>CAYHJY010000067.1:0-2622 GCA_964357135.1 uncultured Candidatus Saccharibacteria bacterium | reverse complement strand
ATACGTGTATCAAGTCGACTCATCTCAGATACAAAGTCAGTACCAATACCATCACGAGCGTAACTGATAGATGCTTCAAGTTTTGCTTTTTGTGTGACTAACTGTTTTTGATAAAGATAGACACCTACAAACGTAACGATAGTACCGATCACAACAACAGCGGTAAGTAACGACAACAAACCAACAGTGCCACTTGAGTGACGCTCTGGCGCTACGCTTGATTCAATTGGGCGTTTTGGAATAAACGACGTTGTAACAGATGGTTCCATGTATACACAAAAGTATACCACTCTTTATATATGTTTTGTATAGCAAACAAGAGTGGATTACTGCAATTGTTTCAAAGCAAGACCAAGTGCAACAGAAAATTCTGGTCCAGTAGTTTTGAGAACGCCTTGCAAAAAGACCGGTGCATCAACTTTTGAAAATGGATCAGCAATAGAGAGCTCTGCGGAGAAGCTTTGCTTTGCATACTCAAGCAATCCTTTGGTCAACGCTCCCCCACCAGTAAAAATAATCTTTCCGACATTTTTATTGTAGCGTTTTTCATATGCCAGGATAGTTGCATTGGTTTCTTGGAACATATCAGCAAGGTGAACCTTGATAATCTCGCCCACATTTGGATGCTCTGTATTTGGAACAAGACCAAACTCTTTTTTAATTGACTCAGCTTTATCAAACGGGAGCTCAAGAGAGTGTGCAATAGCCAGCGTCATATCCTGAGAACCCTTATTTACCAATCGGAATGTTTCTACCACACCGTGCTCAACGATTGAGAGTTTGGTCTTTGAGGCTCCAATATCGACAATCATCACTGGAAACAGTTCGCGAGTGAGAACACTACGAATATGACTGAAAACTTCTATTTCGAGTGCATCAGTAGGGAGTCCTGCTTTTTGCATAACTTCTGTATATTTTACCAACGTTTCGTTGAGCGTTGCGACAACCAACACTGACATACGAGCTTCTCCTCCACTTTCAGTCAGCGCTCGCGCTTCACTTCCTGAATCTTCGCGCCGAGGGATTACATACCAGTCGAGTGACACATCAGTGAGTGGCACTGGGATAAATTTCTTGGCTTCATTTGGAATCACTGTACCAAAATCACGCTCTTCTATTTCAGCAGGTAGCTGAAGAATAAAAATAATACACGAGACCGACGGCAAACCGAGTACCACATTTTTACTGGTAATATGTGTTTCTGCTAATACATCAGTAAGAGCCT
This sequence comes from uncultured Candidatus Saccharibacteria bacterium, assembly GCA_964357135.1. GTDB lineage: Bacteria > Patescibacteriota > Minisyncoccia > Phycocordibacterales > UBA9973 > UBA4124. The sequence goes on along the minus strand of CAYHJY010000067.1, from coordinate 1,397 downwards.
TTGCCAGAGTCTGCGCATCGAGGTTGGTTACCTGTCCAACAGTTCCCCCTTCTCCATATTGACCGAGCGCGAGGGCGCCATACGTATCAAGTACCGCGGCACCATTTTCTCGCTTGATTTGTACCACCTTAATAGAAGATGTACCGATATCTATCCCTACTGCTACATCGCTCTTTTTTGTCCCCATCAATGAAGAGAAGAACTTTTTAATACCTCCGAGTATACTATCCATATAGCTCCTAGTATAAATGAAAACCTTTTTATTTACTATACAAGAGTATATTGGCCTCTTTATCTTCGGTAGGCATTGCGCAGGGTGTAAAAAGCCAGGACCTGCTATCTGTAACAGATGCTTATCACTCATTCCTCTTGCTTCAAGCACACAGCACCCTGATATCTATGGGCTCTACAACTATGGCCACCCTCTTGTGAGCCATGCGGTTTGGAATTTAAAATACCGACATGCTGGCCAAGAGGCTAAACTTCTCTCCAAGCGGGGTGCTGGTCTGGTGAACGAAATTATTGCTGAACACCTCCAATCAGAACAACAGCAAGAAATAACCCTCGTGCCTGTACCACAATACAAAAAGAAAACAGCATCTCGCGGATTTAATCAAAGTGCTGTGATAGCCGATTGGTTCTCCCAGGAAATACCTGAATCTCGCGTGGAAGATGTATTGGAAAAAACAAAAGAAACACTCCCCCAGAGCCATCTGGCAGATAGAAAAGCTCGAATACGAAACATAGATGGAACAATGCAAACAAAGAATCCACCAGCTAGCGGACTAGACCCAAAAAAGATTTATATTGTCGTTGATGACGTCACTACCACGGGTGCAACATTCCTTGAAGCCAAGCGAGCATTACAAACTGCTGGTGCGAAACATATTCTCTGTATTGCATTGGCGCATGGGTATAAGAGAAGATAGAGATAAGCTATACTACTACTTATGAATACACAAAATGGTTTTGGGAAAGTATTTCTTATTATAGTGATAGGGTTTGCAGCCTTTGCATTTCTTTATAAAGACAAAGATGGCAAAACATATGCAACCAAAATAAGCGAGATGTTTACTATGGCTAAAGACAAAGTAAATGGACAAGTCGAAGGTGCCAAAGATACAATGAAAGCTCGTGATACTCAGATACAAAAAGAAGTTGATGCTATCCAATAGACTACTTTGTTAGAGACAAATCTACTCCTGCCTTTTTAAGAGTTTCTTTGTTTAAAGAGTAGAAATGAGAAGTGCCTTCTTTTCGAACGGAGACAATACCGTTCTTTTCTAATGCTTTAAAATGGTGACTAATAGTTGGTTGAGAGAGGTCTTTGAAACTTTCGGATACCTGCTTACAAGACATTTCCCCCTTCTTGAAAAGCTTGAGAGCTATCAAAAGAC
>CAYHJY010000066.1:0-2626 GCA_964357135.1 uncultured Candidatus Saccharibacteria bacterium | reverse complement strand
GTTCAACCTTCTGTTCTTTTTCTCTTTGTTGAATTTTTATTCTTTCCAAAGATCGAAGGTGCTCTTGCTGCTCTCCCTCTGGTAGGTCTTGAAAATTTAAGCGCTTGCCTTCGTATTCTTCGTTGTGGTCTGTTGATGGGTTTTCTTGTGTCATATGTCTCAATAATACCACAAATCAAAAAGCCCCTAGGGTGGGGGCTTTTTGATTATTATCTCGTGTAGCGAGCCATAATCTCGGCTTCGACCTCTTCGCGAGGTCGGCCGTATTTGAGATAGGAGAGCTCTTTGACTTTGTCGGCAATAGCGTTGTTGCCTTTTGGAGGTGGGGGAATCTTGAGGTTAAATGCTTTCTCCGGAACACCGTTTACCAGTATTTTGGCATAAGCGTTGAAGTTTTGGAGCTTGAGAACATCATCAGGAGTGAAGGTAGGTGCAAGTTGTCGTTCAAAGATAGCAGCATTTTCTGGGCTAACACGATAGATGATCATACTTCCGACGTTGCCAAACACTGCGTTTTTTATAGTTTCTTCAAGTTGTTCGATGTATTGATGGGCGACAGTGAGGGCAAGACGATACTTACGTGCTTCAGAAAGGATAGTGGTGATGGAATCAGTCGTCACATTTTGGAATTCATCTATATACAGATAAAAGTCGTTGATAGGGCCTTTGCCAACCATATCAACACGAGAGAGTGCCGCCATGGTAATTTTCCCAACCAACAATAGACCGATAAGATGAGAGTTGATATCCCCGAGTCGACCTTTTGAAAGGTTTACCAGAAGAATCTTCTTTTTATCCATGATCTCACGGAAGTTCAAGACACTGTGTTGTTGCGCAATGACTGGTCGCATGATGTCGTTTGAAACGAAGGGATCAAATTTGTTGGTGATATAAGGAACGAAGTTTGCAAGAGATGCCTCTCCAGTGGTTTTCTCAGCATTTTCCCAGAACTGCTTGATAATAGGGTTTTTGCATTTCTCGAGTTTCATTTGCCTGAATGCTTTATCAGAAAGCACGCGACTGATTTCAAGAAGCGTAGAACCACTTTCTGGGTCTTCCATGATGAGTCCGGCAGAGTTACGGAAATACTGTTCAAAGGCAGGACCTCCAGCGGTTTTCATATCAAAGAGTTTGTTGAAGATGCCAAGGAGTTCATTGATAACGAAAATCTTTTGCTCAGGATAGTTGGCATCATACTCAAGCATGTTGAGTCCCATGGGCCGAGCTGTATATGCTGGATCAAAATAGACCACATCGTCGAGTCTTTCTGCGGGGATGTTGGCCAAGATATCTTCGATATCGTTACCGTGCGGATCAATGAAGCAAATACCGTTGCCATTTTGAATATCTTGAATGGCCATATTTTTCAAAATAGTTGTTTTACCAGTACCGGTTTGTCCTATGACATAGCAGTGCCGAACACGGTCTTCTTTTGAGAGAAATACGTCAGAGGTTTGTCCGCGATAGGTGTTGGTACCGAGATAAACACCGTCTGTCGCTTTTGACGCGGCAAGCGGTGCAGGGGCACTTGCGCCACCACTGTCTTGCAATTCGTGAGGAGTGCTTGTGCCAGTAGGGAAATGAATAAGAGAAGATACTTCGTTCAAAGAAAGTTCGAGAGGTTTTGCTGATTGGTTTCTAAACGACAGCGCTTTGCAGACCTGGAGAAGGGCCGACCCTTTTTGTTCTTGCCACTCAATACTGTTGCCGCCGACATAAGTAAATTGTCCAAATGAAGACTCTATTGATCGGCGAATTTGTTCTGCGCGAGTAGGGGTACTAGCAGAGGTAACAACGCGAAGGCTTGCTTGTACAATACGAGAATCATTTTTCTTTTAAAAGAGTTCTATGCCCTGTGTATCAATTTTTTTCTCATCAGAGTCTTTCTCTTCCTTAGCTTTTTTAAATAGACTGAACGCTTCTTTTGCAAGTCCTCCGAGCACTCCTTCGGTGGCTGTTTTGTGGAGGTCTTTTATGGTGCCTGCACCAGCATGGGCTTCGGCCAGGATATGGTTGTTACGCTCAGCAATACGGTCGTGGCTTTCTGAGAGGACAAGCTGCACCGCACACCCTTCACCTTGTTCAGCGATTTGAGAGAGAGCGCCAACAATAGCCACAAAAGGATCGTTGTCAAAATCAAGGTATGTTTTAAGAGGTTTATAAGGAGATTCTTTTAGTGCGGCAATACTAGCAGAGACGGCAGGAGTCTCTGGTGAGAAAATATTGAAGTCATCAACTGCTTCTTCAACAGCTGCACCAGGAAAAAATGAGTGCACTAGTTTTTCAAAACCATCGATAGCTATACGAGGAACAGCCACATACAAAACAATATCTTTACGGGCGTGTTCAACGGCAAGTTCTATAGAAATACCGTTGTCGAGTCCGACTAGGGAAATAAGACTGGTGTAAAATTGCCCCATAGCAGAAACATTCTTTTTAAAGTCAGTTCCTTCTGCGTCGTTTGGGATAGCTACAGAGAACAATGTATGATCAAGCGCTTTATATAATTCGTCTCGCTCCTTAAGTCCGGGAATAGCTCCTATGGTGTGTAGATATTGCACCAAAAAACGATGAAAGTCGTCCTCGAGGTGAGGGTCGCTAAATTTTTGGGCGACATCAAGGGCAT
>CAYHJY010000065.1:0-2820 GCA_964357135.1 uncultured Candidatus Saccharibacteria bacterium | reverse complement strand
GAATAGCTCCTTTGCGTTTTGACATCTTTGTTTTATCCGGAGCAAGGACGAGTGGCAAGTGAGCATAGTGCGGTATCTCAAAACCAAGCGCTTCATATATCAGTATTTGTCGTGGAGTGTTAGCAATATGCTCCTCTGCTCGAATGACATGGTTGATACCTTCGTCGTGATCATCTACCACTACCGCTAAGTGAAAGAGTGGTTCATTGATATTTTTAGCAATAACAAAATCACCCAAATCTGTCGTGTCGGTTGAAATAGGGCCGCGAATAAGGTCGACAAAGGTCACTACTTTGTTTGGGTTACGAAAACGAATGATGTCTTTGATAACGCCACTGCCGTCTTTCGCTTCTTCCCGAGAAATATACGCTTTGTCGTCCGCGATTAATTTTTCAAGTATTTCTTTGTGGCGAGCTACTTGTTCTGATTGAATATATTTTTCATCATACGAAATACCAATCTTTTCAAATACGTTTAGTATTTCTTCTGTATATTCTTCTTTTGAACGCTCTTTGTCTGTATCTTCGATACGCAAAATAAACTTGCCCCCATAACGCTTGGCAAAGAGATACGCAAAAAAGGCAGTTCGATAACTCCCGGCATGCATATGCCCTGTCGGACTTGGGGCAAAGCGAGTAACGACTTTCTGAGTAGATTCCATCTCCCTACTCTACCAAAAAATCCCTATTTTCTCCACTTTTTGACAAAAATATAAAAAACTATAGAGTTATAGAAATTTGTAAACAATGCTACTTATCATCTCGATCGTAGCGTCTATATTGGGAGTAGTAAAAATAATCGGAACAATCATAGGAGTCATTTGTGCGTACTGGTATTCTAGTACGCTAAAAGTTTGTGAGAGACCCCTGTCTACTCATGACAAAAAAGCGCTGGCAAAACCTCTCCTTATTGGAGGAATAGCTGGATTGATAGTAACGATATGTCTTATTACCAGATCTATGTATTTAAGTCACACACTTTGGCAAGCGATCCTATCAATAGGTGCGTACAAAATACTCATTGTTCCAGTCGTTGGTGCTGTAACCTACTACTACCCTTCAAAAAGGAGACGCAAAATGAAACGAAGAGCTGAGTTTCGAAAAGCTCACCTGAAAAAAGCCTCGACATGATATGACGAGGCTTTTTATTATGGAGCGATTTTTATTTCTCGTGCTCAAGTGCTATCTTTACTGCTTCTATAGCTATTTCTCGAGCCGCGTCATCTTTGAAAAAGTCTTTGGCGTGCTTGGACATGGCATCATACTTATCTTTATGATTGATAATTCCTTCTATTTCATTCATCAGTACACTTGGTGTTAGATTTGCTTCTTCAATCACTACACATGCTCCAGTACGGGCATAGTGATAAGCATTTTTCCTTTGGTGGTCACCGTGAGCGATAGCGTATGGGATAAGGATAGAAGGCTTGGCCCAAGCAGCTATCTCAAACAACGAACTCCCCGATCGTCCAACAATAATATTCACCGCTCCGCCAAACATTTTAGTTTGAAGTTCATTTAAAAAAGGAAATGGCTTGTATCGAGTACGACGGACATCATCTCCAAGTATCACACTTACATCGGTCTTGATATCTTCAAAATGTTTATCTCCCGTCTGGTGGATCACTTGGTATTTCTGTAACAGGTCAGGCAGGATGCGAACAATGGCATCGTTGATGATCTGCGCCCCCTGACTTCCCGCAAAAACACCGATGGTCGGCACACCTTCTGTTAAATCAAAATACGCATTGGCTCCTTCTTTGGCAGCAGAGACAATAGAAGTACGCACTGGTTGACCTGTGATGGCTACTTTCGTTTGATTAAAATAACTGGCTGCCTCAGGAAATGACAGCGCCACCTTGCGAGCAAATTTACCTGACCAGAGATTCACTCGTCCTGGTACTGTGTCTGACTCATGAATAATCACGGGAATGCGAAGCACACGGGCTGCGCAGAGAACCGGAAAAGCCACATAGCCACCCTTACTGATCACCACATCAGGATAGATACGAAAGACAGTAGCGATAGCGCGAATAACACCAAACCCTGTCTTGAACATGTCCCAAATATTTTTGAGAGAAAAATACACACGCAGCTTACCCGCAGTCACCGGAACAAACGTGATGAATTGCCTATCCAGCGCTTCCCTGTCATAGGGAGCATCAGAGGCGTAGTAGAGCTTGAATTTGATGATTTTCTCCTGGTCAGCAATCTTGTTGAGTTCTTCGGCAATAGCAATAAGTGGGTAGACATGCCCTCCTGTTCCCCCTCCTGTCAGTAGTATCTTCATCCCGTTAGAGATAGGAAGCGTTTAAGTCTGTTTTTGACATAACGTTTACCTGATCCAGATTTAAGGAATAATTCTCTCGACCGAGCATCATCTTCATTAAGGCATGCTTCATAATAAATGATTGTAAACGGTCCACGACCCTTTGTCCACGTCGAAAGTCCTTTATTATGTTGCGAAAAACGCTTCCGTAAATCCTGGGTATATCCTGTATACCATTTATCATCTTTTTTACTTTGTAATATGTAGGTGTACCACATAGACATAAGATATCTCTAACGGGATTCATGATAAGACTTATTATACTACAGGCTTCGTTTGGTATCGAGACACATTCAAAATGATGCCCACAGCTGCCAAAGCGATCATCAGGCTCGTCCCGCCGTGACTAATAAAGACCAGCGGCACTCCAGTCAGTGGAAATAGCCCAACAAGCGAAGCAATGTTCAGAAAGGATTGTGCAGTCAAAAGCGTGATAAGTCCAACAACTAAATACCGCGAAAACGTATCAGGCGCACGAAGCGCTATTTTAAA
>CAYHJY010000064.1:0-2884 GCA_964357135.1 uncultured Candidatus Saccharibacteria bacterium | reverse complement strand
TGTCACCTCAAAGAGCAATTCACTAATTTTTTGTACACTTTCCTTTTTAATTTTCGGTGTCACCCGAACCTTTACATACATAACTTACCCCTCACAAGAAACGCAGGCATTGTCACTAATATGCATACGAGGCCGAGTAGGAGCTGTGACTTTACCGTAATGAGTTTGTAAATGAGTAACAATTGCATCTGATTCAAACATCTCAGCTGTATTTTTAGTATCTACAAAATATGGAATTTGTTTTTTCCCTGATCGAGCAATTAATTCGGCTTCAACTTCTGAATCAGTAACATCTTTCATTTCTACCTCAAGCTCTAACCGATCAATTACAGCCATTACTCTCCGAGAAAATGGGCAGGTGGATCTGTAGTAAAGTGTAAGCATACTAAACATTTAACTTGTAACTTATTAATTATACTACTTTTTAACTTAAATTAAACTTTCTTTATTTATATAGCTTTTTTAATATTAACTGTGCATAACTCAAACTAAGTAACGAACATACGATGTAAAAATCATTTAAAACTAAACCTCTAAACCATCAACTAAGAAAGGTTGAATATTCATTTTTTTTCTGTACAATAGAACCACTTGAGTTAATCAAGTAAATTCCGGTGTAGCTCAGCGGTAGAGCAATCGACTGTGGACACATCGTTTCTTTTCATCCTATTGGTATACACTTATCGTATATACCATGACTAGAAAAGAAACGAGAACCTATGCCGACCGTGCCGAATACTTAAAGCTAGCTGTCATAAAACGACGAAAGAAAGTTCGTGACATGGCTCTTGAGTACAAAGGTGGTAAATGTTGCATATGTGGATACAATAAGAGTAAAAGAGCCCTTTCCTTTCATCATGTGGATCCAACAAAGAAAGACTTCGGTATTTCTTACAGAGGATTTACACGGTCATGGGACAAGACAAAAGCTGAACTCGATAAATGTATTCTCGTTTGCATGAATTGCCATATGGAAATACACGATGGCATTACGCAGCTTCCGATAGTAATATCGGAATGAAAAACAAGGTGAACTGTCTGGAAGCCCGAAACAGATAATGCTGTGGGTAATCAGCAGCCAAGCTTTCCAAGTAATTGGATTGAAGGTTCAGAGACTATCCCTAACGGGAGTACAGCTCGAAAGAGTTGGAAGCGCCTTGCACCAGCCTCACCTTTTAGGTAAGTGGTGATGATATAGTCCACCCCCTTAGGAAACTTTTGGATAAGTGTAATCGATTGGTCGCAGGTTCGAATCCTGCCGCCGGAGCAGAGTAATCAATTCAGGTTGTGAAGCATCAAACGGTTCTGTAATAGAGCCGTTTTTTGCAGTTCGAATATGCTTTTTTGAGTCAGTTCTGGTTTTAGCAATTTCGAATGCCACAGAGCTTAAACTACCGCTTGAAATAATGCTTTCTGCTATCTTTTCTACCGGTTCGAGACTTTTACTAACCGTCGGCATCCACTCCTCCATAAAGCTAAATGCAAGTGTGTATTCTGGCGTAACTTCTCCTTTCAATACAGTGACATTTGAGAAAGCGTAAGAGAGTAAGGCACGACGTTCATCAATGGTCGCTCTTTCGCTTTTGTAGATGTCAGCTGCTCGTAATGCTAGCTCGTGAATTGAAATACCAGTCTTGTAGTACTCGGCATTATCTGAGTTTAACCTTACGAGGTTATTTGATAACAGTTCCTGCTCCTCAGTAAACTCGGCTACTTTTGCGTCATACTCTTGAATCGTAATTCTGCCATCAAGGCGATCATTGTACATCGTGCGGATTCTCTGCTTGATTCTCTCAAGACTGGCATTTATGCCATTTACCTGAGCGTCGTGCAGGGCTATTTCCTCACTATGACTCTCTTTTAGAGCGATATGGAGTACTTGTAGTATTCGCTCACTTTGAGGTGCTGCGGTGGCAATTCTAGCCAATAGCAAGGTCTCTACATCCTCATATCGAATGTACTTTCGCTCCACAGCAAGCTGAGCTTTACAGTTTTTACACGCACCATAAAGTTGACCCTTTTGATTCTCCCACGTCACAGTCTTACCACAGCTACCACAAGATATTCTCCCCTGAAGTTCACGATTGTGTTTGTTGTAGTAAGGAGACTTGCCACGATTCATTTTTTCTTTCACTTGCTCATACAAGTCACGTGAAATAATCGGCTCGTGTTTACCTTGATAGGTTTTACCTTTCCATACAAACTTGCCGTAGTAGAACACCTCACCAAGTAGTTTGTGGATTTTACTCTTTACAACACGACCCCCAGTTCGACTACGAAAACCTAGTTCATACATTTTCTTTCCAACAGCTCCAGTGGAAAAGTTGCCCGATGCGTACATCTCGAACATCTTTCGAATGTACGGAGCGACGACTTCATCAACGACGTGCACTTTATGACCCTTATCACCAATAGTCTTGTAACCAAGCGGTGGAGTTGTTGGAATCCATCCCTGTTTAATTTTTTCATTCTGACCCTTCTTAACTTCTTCAGAAAGATTGTTGGCATAAAAGCGAGCCATAGCCACCTTCATATCCCATACAAAGTTCTCGTGAGCTTTAGTATTTTTGCTCACAACGAAGCTTTCTTTTACGAAATGAATCTCACGACCATCACTCTCCAAAATCCAGTCACTGGCTGTGGCGGCATCTTTTAGATTGCGAGTAAGACGGTCGATTTTCTCACACAAGACGACTGGTATATTTTCTTTAGTGGCGAATTGAAGCATTTCGGTAAACATTTTTCGAACCTGCTTACCGCTGGCTGACTCAGTTACTTTATATATCTTTTCTACCTCCAAGTTGTGCTGTTCGGCATAAGCGACTAGTAAACTCTCTTGAGCTTCCAGTGAGTAGCCAGTCTCTTCCTGCTCCTTAGAGGATAC
>CAYHJY010000063.1:0-2915 GCA_964357135.1 uncultured Candidatus Saccharibacteria bacterium | reverse complement strand
GCGGTTAGCTCATATGGTTAGAGCGCTACATTGACATTGTAGAGGTGACAGGTTCGATCCCTGTATCGCGCACAAAAAAAATACCCACCTTAGGGGTATTAAACTACACAATTATTTTTTGAAACTTAAATCCATAATCTTATTTGCTGCAACATCCGCAATAGCTCCTTGCCCATAATCAATAACAAAGTCAACTTCCGGTATTCTAAGAATTTCTTTTTCAGCGATCTGAAGGCGTTCCTTGATTTTTTCTGAACTTTCAGTCCCCCTTTTAATTAATCGTTCCTCTATAACTTCTAGAGGAGCATTTAAATAAAAGATTTTTACCCTGGGGTTTGTGTTTCTAAGAGAGATAGCACCATTTATGTCTACATCATATACTACGTTATTTCCGCAGTTCATAATGTTATTTACATAATATCGAAAGGTGCCGTAATAGGTATTGCCATACCGATTATATTCCAAAAATTCTCCGGTACGGGCAAATTCAATGAAAGAATCTTCGGGGATGAAGAAGTAGTCTTTAGCATTCTTTTCTGTTCCCCTAGGAGCTCTTGTTGTAGCAGATATAGAATTTTTTAATTGGCCTTTAGCCTGTAAAATAAGAGACTTATTAACAGTGCTTTTTCCTGTACCAGATGGTGCAACAAGTGCAATATCATTTTTAAATGTGTATAAGGACATAATAAAAGTTTTTGTTACCTTACCATACCTTTGAAAATAATCAATTGTTTTGCTATAGTGTGGCCATGCGAATTTTGGCTATTGAAACAAGTTGTGATGAGACCGGTATAGCCATCTTAGAAACAGGGGCTGGTACTATCATATCTCTTACTGGTAACGCTCTCTCCTCTCAAATAGAACTTCACGCACAGTATGGTGGAGTGTTCCCCACCTTGGCTAAACGCGCCCATGCAGAAAAAATGGTCCCTATGCTTACCCAAGCACTCGACGAAGCTTACCTGTTAGAAGTCCCAGAATCTCCACTCGCTCTTGGAGATGCGCTATCTTTTTTAGACGACAAAGAATCTCCACTTAAAGAACAGCTCCAACCATTTCTGTCTTTTTACCAAAAGCCTGACATCGACTACATTGCTGTCACAGTGGGTCCAGGACTTGAACCAGCGCTATGGGTGGGGGTAAATACTGCTCGAGCTTTATCTATTGTTTGGGGTATACCGGTGATACCTATCAACCACATGGAAGGTCACATCGTCACAGCTGCGTTTATAAAGGATGCGGAAAGCCTGCCTGCGCAGACAAGCAAAAACTTCTCTTTATCTGATGTAGACTTTCCTTTATTGTCTCTTCTTGTCTCTGGTGGTCACACTGAGCTTGTTCTTGCAGAAGGTTTTGGAGCGTACAAAAAAATTGGTCAGACCCGTGATGATGCAGTTGGCGAAGCCTTTGATAAAGTCGCTCGCATGCTTGGACTACCGTATCCTGGCGGCCCTGCTATTTCAAGATTAGCGAAAGAATTCCGCGAAACAAAACAAGGAAACCCATTTACTCTTCCTCGGCCAATGCTGCAATCTGGTGACTATGATTTCTCATTCTCTGGTATCAAGACTGCCATGCTTTATGCAATTCGTGACCTCACTGAACAAAATACGCGAGAAATTACTGAAGAAGAAAAACCAGCCTTAGCCTGCGCCTTCGAAGATGCTGTGGTAGAAGTACTGGTGAAAAAAACTGTAGATGCACTCGAAGAACACCAAGCTCAAACACTTATCGTTGGTGGCGGTGTAGCCGGAAATACATTTTTACGAGCTGAGCTAACAAAAGCAGTAACAAACAAATTCCCAGCTACTACTCTCCTCTTCCCCGAACCATGGCTCGCTACAGACAACGCTGTCATGATCGGTATGGCTGCTATGGCACAAGCTTTTTCTGGACATATAAAAACACGCAATCCGGATGAATTGCGTGCTGACGGAAATTTGAGTTTGTAGACTATTCAAAATACGAAGCGATGTTCTTATGTTTTTTTCCGTTTATCCATATAGGATTAAAACTACCAGATTCACTCCAGAACACATCTAATACGATCGAAGAAACTTGTCTTCGTGATAGAACTTTTAATGTACTTTCATCGCCACCAGCTTGTTCATTGAGTGTTTTTAAATAATCCTCATTTTCTTTTGTTTTTAAATAACTAGTCGCTTCTTCTCTTGAAGAAAAGCCTGTAATCAGATAGTCATTAGAAACTCCTATAAAGTACTCTACTGTTTTATTTGACATATAAATATTTTAAAATACTATACATTTTTATACAGTTTTGTCAATAACTATCCTCAAAACTGTATAAAAATGCTATTATTTGGGCATGAAATCTGAGACAAGCACTCCAAATGTGCCTGAAAAGCTGTTGGCACCGTACAACCCTCAAATAGAGGAAAAAGTGGCCTATGGGCTTTGGGAAAGCTCCGGATACTTCACTCCTGAGAAAATGATCACTGATGGACACACAAAGCCTGACGCGCCCCCTTACGCTATAGTTCTTCCTCCTCCAAATGTGACCGGTAGTTTGCACATGGGACACGCCATGATGCTCACTATCCAAGATATTCTCATCCGCTACAAACGAATGAACGGCTTTCGTACACTCTGGCTTCCAGGTACAGACCATGCTGCTATCGCCACACAATCAAAAGTAGAAAAAGAAATCCAAAAGAAAGAAGGCTTGTCTCGTCATGATCTGGGCCGCGAAAAAATGCTCAAGCGAATCGAAGCTTTTGCTCATGATAGTCACGATACTATCGTAAATCAAATGAAAGTGATGGGGGCAAGTCTCGACTGGTCTCGCGAAGCATTTACCCTGGACGAAACACGTACTCGTGCAGTGCGAACGGTGTTTAAGCAAATGTATGATGATAGGCTTATTTACCGTGGTAACCGTATCGTCAACTGGGATC
>CAYHJY010000062.1:0-2926 GCA_964357135.1 uncultured Candidatus Saccharibacteria bacterium | reverse complement strand
CAGGCGACATGCTCTTCATCGATGAGATACACCGACTCAACAAACATATCGAAGAGGTACTCTACCCTGTTATGGAAACGGGCAAGCTTGATATCATGATCGGAAAGGGTCCATCGGCTCGCACCGTGCAACTCGATCTCCCACCGTTTACCCTTCTCGGTGCTACTACACGTTTCGGTATGCTGAGCGCACCACTACGCTCTCGCTTTTCGGGCGGTGCGTTCCGACTTGAGTTTTATACTCCTGCAGAAATAGGGACTATCATCAACCGCTCTGCTTCTATTCTTGGTATCGACCTCCCTGAACAAGCCAAACAAAGTATTGCTGAGCGCAGCCGCCAAACTCCTCGTATCGCCAACTATCTCCTTCGCCGCGTACGTGACTACGCACAAATGCACAAAAAAGATATCGACCCAGAAACTATTGGGCATGCATTTGAGATGCTCGGACTCGACGACCATGGCCTTGGTAGTCAAGATATCTCCTATATGAAAACGCTTTCAGAAAAATTTGCCGGCGGACCAGTCGGGGTAAAAAACATCGCCACTGCTATGGGCGAAGACGAAGGCACCATAGAAGATGTCGTCGAACCCTACCTCATCCAGCTCGGATTCCTCGAACGCACCCCTCGGGGCCGAACACTCTCAGACAAAGGGAGAGAATACTTGAAAAAATAATGTCTAGTCCGGAACAAAACATAATCGCTATCGACCCAGGATATGATCGCTGTGGAGTTGCTGTCGTCTCCGAAACTGTTGGTAAACCGGCAGTTGTATTTTCAACCTGTATAACAAGTGATAAAAAAGAAGAACAATACTTACGACTAACCTCTATTTTTAAACAGTTAGAAGTTGTTATAAAAAAGTATAAACCTTCACACCTCGCTATAGAGACACTCTTTTTCTCGGTCAACAAGAAGACCGCTATCAAGGTTGCCGAGGCTCGTGGGGCCATTTTGGCGCTTGCAGGGCTCTATGACCTGTCTCTCATCGAACTCTCTCCTCAGGCTATCAAAATAGCCATGACAGGCGTCGGTAACGCGAGTAAAGAACAGGTCCAAAAGATGGTAAAGCTCACCGTAGCACTACCAAACACAACAAAACCTGATGACGAAATAGATGCCATTGCGCTCGGGGTCGCGAGCCTCCAAACATTACACCTCGAAAGATTGAAAAAAGGTATTGCAAAATAAAACAGTATTTGATACAACTTAGTGCATTATAAAGATATAAAAAATATTCGTACGATATGGATTTTGAAGAACCAACAGTAAATGAAGAAGAGATAGACGCCCTCGGTATAAAGAAGAAAGACAATGCCGACATAGATGTGGATTTACCGGAGGATGACACTGCTCTTCCACCAGAACTCGCTGATGAAGACGAAGAAAAGGAAGACGCGGACAAAGGTATTTTTGGGGACGATCCAGAGCTCGAAGAATATATGCTCGCCGGCTACGACGAAAAATAGACCCTCTAAAAAAGCCCCTAACCTGGGGCTTTTTGCTACACTTACAATATATGAAACTATCAGTAGTAGTAATAGCCCATAATGAAGAAGACTGGATTGAAAAATGTCTACAGTCTTTACTGCACCAAACACTTCACGCTGACGAAATAATAGTTGTTGCACACAATTGCACAGATAAAACTGTAGAAATAGCGAAAACCTTTCCTGTAAAAATAGTTGAGTGTTTTGAAAAAGGTAGTTCTATTATTAGTCGCGCCCGGGGTATCGAGGCGGCAACCGGAGACATAGTTTGTTGTACCGACGGAGATTGTTGGGTGGATAAGAATTGGATAAAAAGTATTTCAGACCCATTAGTAAAAAATAAAAAGGTTTATATCGTTGCCGGGTACACAAAAATACAAAATGGCTGGTTTTGGCGATTTGCTTGTTGGTGGCAATTTGTAATTAAAAGAAAGATTTTAGATAGAAAAGATCACCGGTTTGCCTGGGGTTCTAATTTTGCCCTTCGTAAGGGGGACTACGAAACGGTTGGTGGACTAATACCTTACTTACAAATACATAAAGATCTTGAGATTAACTATGTTGCTGAAGATGTATATATTTCATTGGCACTTCAAAAGTTGGGTACCATTTTTTATGCATTAAACGCAAACATCTTCACCTATATGCCTCCTGAAAAAACCTCTATAAAAGCCCAAAAAATAATAGTGGCCAAGCAAATAGAAGACAACAAGAAGTTATTTTCCTTTTTCAAATTCTAAACTAGCAGAGTTGATACAAAACCGCTTTCCTGTGGTTTCTTCTGGACCATCATTAAATACGCGCCCTAGGTGAGCTCCACAGTTCTTACAGAGAGCTTCTACCCGGCTCATGCCGTGTGAAGTATCTTCTTGAAACAAGACAGCGTTGTTGTCAGCCGGCTTATCAAAGCTCGGCCAACCACTTTTTGAATCAAACTTTGCATCACTCTTAAAAAGTACTACCCCACAAACCTTACAGAGATAATCCCCGCCTTCATGATGATCCCAATATTTATTACGAAACAGTGCTTCAGTGCCCTTGTTCTGTGTCACCTCTATTTCTTCAACAGAAAGCGTCTTTAGTTTTTCTTCTTTATTCATAGAACAAGTATATACTACTTGACTTAAGTATATATAAGTGATATAATATAAAAAATGATTACTCTTGTTACTACTACAAATTATCTCCGCTCTTTTACTTCTCTTCAATAAATACTACCTCAGAAAGAAAAATCCTATTGGATGGGTTTACGGAATCTTTGGCGCAGGAATTATTACTATCTACTTTTACCTACAAATGGTTTTACAAAACAAACCTAATTTGTGGATATTGGTGGTCTTCGATATTGCGCTTGTTGTTTTGATGTTTTATGGATACCTGGTTGCAAAAACTAACTCTATAAAAAAACTGCAATTCCTATTCAAAAGATTCTGTC
>CAYHJY010000061.1:0-2952 GCA_964357135.1 uncultured Candidatus Saccharibacteria bacterium | reverse complement strand
TTCCTATTCAAAAGATTCGGTCTTCTATTTAAAATATTTGTTATCGTTTTATCTATCGGTATATCTGCCTTTTTGTTTATTCAATCAAGTAGATCTACCTTAATGTTTAGTCAGTTTGTTTTTGCATCATCTACATTATTTGGTGCACTACTACTGGCTTTTGATAAGAAAAAAACAAATATTATTGGATGGCTTCTTTATTTCATTAGCCATGTTCTTTGCGTGGATTTAATGATAAAGACCGACTCTTATGTTATTGCGTTATTTCAAATCCTTTCGGCGCTAATAGCAATGAACTCGATGTATTTAGAATATAAGAGAAAGTAACCAACACCAGCCTACGCTGGTGTTTTTATTATTACTTACCTTTTTTTGCTCTCTTTTCTACACACTTCACACAGCCACACCCTTTCGGCTTGATATGTTCATCCCAATACTCTTTTCCATAGTCATAATTAAGCTCTTCGCCTACTGCAATGTTTTTGATAGCAGAAATAAATACTCTCCCGCGAATTGTATCTGCTTCGCAGTTTGGCCTACAAGAATGGTTCACATATCGAGCGATATTTGATCGCATTGTGCCATCGATATGACGATCCTTAGACGTCTGAAACAAATACCTCCCACCCCGACGATTGGCCTCAGCATCGTTTATGATCTCTCCGACATACTCAATAATACAGTCACCTTTTTTGATTGGTACTTTTGCAAAAAGACCGAGACCATTTACTCCGCGCTTCGTGGCGAGATCTTGTGGGTATTTGTAGATAGGTACGTTTTTAGGTGCGACTTTTTTCTTTGTTTTCTTAACAGTGTTCTTTTTCATAAAGAATAATTGTAACACATGACTACTTCTTCCATTTTGCATAAATACCGGTCGTGAGCACGCAACTGGATTTTTTTTGTTCTATACCAATATCGCCGTAAGAAATGACACCTTTTTGATCTACTAGTGCCTGCTCCAAGAGCTCACCAAACGTCCGAGCACTATACCCAGAAGCATAACCATTTAATACAACGAGCTTTGCGTTTGGACTTAGAAGCTTTGGCATAAGAGCAAGGAGCTCAGCCAAAGACTCTTCTATCTTCCACACTTCCCCTTTTGGTCCACGACCAAAAGCCGGTGGGTCCATGATGATGATTTCAAATTGTTCTTCTCTCTGCACCAAACGTTTTACATATTTGAGCGTGTCTTCACAGACAGTGCGAATAGCAGTATCGGGAAGGTGTGAGAGTTTCATATTTTCTTTTACTGTAGCAATGGTTGTCTTTGAGGCATCTATATGTGTCACCTCCATTCCTGCGAGTGCACCAGCAACACTAGCAGCTCCGGTATAACCAAAGAGGTTAAGCATTCGTAGTCCTGGTGTTTTCTTACCGAGAGCTAGTATTTCATCCCACTGATGAGAGTGCTCTGGAAAGACTCCAACATGTTTAAATCCTTTACAAGAAAGCTCTAGAGCGATGTCTTTATAAGAAAATTTCCAGGTGCTTGGTAAACCTTTATCGAGTTTCCATCTTTCACCTGTTTGAGCCCAGACAAATTGCGCAGAAGAACTTGACCAAATACTTGTATCAGACTTTTTCCAGAGCACTTGCGGGTCAGGTCTATCTGTTATGACACCACCGAACCGTTCGAGTTTTCTCCCTTCTCCAGAATCGAGGAGTTCGTAATCATCCCAGGCTTTTATTGTGACATCCTTTCGTTCCATATTTTATGATTTTTTTTGTAAGATCTGTTTTATTGCTGAATCAAGTGTCGGATAAGAAAAGACAAAGCCTTTATCTAAGAGGCGCTTTGGTACTGCGCGTTGGCTTTTTGTAATTTCATCAAAAAATTCCCCAAAAAGTTTACGTGCAACAAATCGTGGAATACTTCCAGCGACCTTGCGTCGGAGCCCCCTTCCAAGAGTTTTCATAAAGGTACTGTGAAGCACCTGCTCTGGCGCAGAGGCATTGAAGACACCTTGAAGGGTTGTTGTTTCAAGTGCAAAAATATAGGTATTTATTATATCTTCCTCATGAATCCACGACATCCAGAAGTCTTGTTTTTTTAGCTTTAATAAAAAGCCAAACCGTGCAGTCTTTCGTAGTTGTGCGAGCATCCCCCCTTGTCCAAGCACTGGCGCGGTGCGTACACAAACCACACGTACCCCTGAAGCAGTAGCTTCTTTGGCGACAGACTCCCACTCTGATACCACCTCAGAAAGAAACCCGGTTCCGTGAGGTGCTTGCTCGTCTGCGGTGGTATCACCCGTATCACCATAAAATCCGATAGCTGAAGCGCAAATAAAAGCTGAGGGTTTTGTTGTTGCGGAAGCAATACTCTCAACAATATGTTTTGTACTCTGTATTCGAGAACGCAAAATTTCTCCCTTTACTTTTGGTGTCCATTTTCCAAAAACACTTCTTCCGGCGAGATTTATAATGGCATCGGTTTTCTCTGGGATCCCGTATGGTAATGCCTGCTCTGTAATATCACAGTTTATAAAAAAGAGGTGTTCGTGAGTAAATGAAGGAGGTACAATATCAACAACAATAACTGTGTGGCCCATACCCACAAGACGTTTTGAGAGTTGGCTACCAATAAACCCGCTTCCCCCAGTAATAACGATGGTCATACTCTTTAGTCTAACATAACCACCCTATCAAATAAGCGAAAGACAACGATTCCCCGGCCTCGTCACGAAGTACTTGCAAAGTAGGCCGTAGAAGGTAGTATAAGGCCACATGGAAGCCTTCGAAAAAACCTTTCTCTATATACTAAATGTCATTCTTTTCATCGTCTTATCGATTTTCTTTTTGCCGTCTTTCTTCATCGTAACCTACCTTCAGCCTGTCTGGGCAAAAATGCTTGGGGATTTGTTTAAACTTTAAATAACTTTTATAAACCTTTCTTTTGTTATTTTATATACACCGGGAGGTGGTACATCTTTTACCGAACTGATTGTA
>CAYHJY010000060.1:0-3059 GCA_964357135.1 uncultured Candidatus Saccharibacteria bacterium | reverse complement strand
TTCTTCTATGTACATGCGGATTTTTTTGCGAGCAAAACTACTCTTGGCATGTTCAAGCCATTTAGTACTCGGGTGAGCATGTTTGTTGGTCATAATCTCTACAATATCTCCATTTTTTAAAATGGTTTCAATGCTCGCCATTTTTCTGTTTACCTTTACGGCACTGACAGTGTTGCCAATATCAGAGTGGATAGCATAGGCAAAGTCGATAGGACTTGCATCTTCAGGCAAATCAACCACGTCACCCTTTGGAGTGAATACAAAGATGCGGTGATTGAAAAAATCGAGCTTGAGTTCATTCATATCGTCGACACTGCTGACCAAACTAGAGAGCTCCTTGAGTTGCTCGAGCCATCCTTGTTGTTGTTTTTGACTGAGACCACCCCCAGCTGTAGTTTCTTTGTATACGAGGTGAGAAGCAATGCCGAGTTCAGCGTGAGAGTGCATCTCTGTGGTTCGTATCTGTATTTCTACGACACCGTGAGGCGTGACTACTGTCGTATGGAGAGACTTGTAACCGTTTGGTTTTGGTACTGCTATCCAGTCTTTGATTCGTCCTGGGACAGGTTTCCACTGCATATGCATGAGCCCTAATATTTGATAGCAATCAGCGACGCTGTTAACAAGAATGCGAAGAGCGACAATGTCGTGAATTTTTTCTCGTTCCATGTCGTACTTTACGAGTTTACGGTACAAACTATAGACGTGTTTTGCTCGTGCTTCTACGGTGGCGGCGATAGCAAATGAGGTGAGGATTTCTTCAACTTCTTTTTTTACGATACTGACCACTTTTGTGGCTTCAGGGATAAGTTCATCCATTAACTTTTTTGTTTCAGTGTATTCGTCTGGATAGGCAAAAGGAAAGGCGTAGTCTTCAAGGAGGCCTTTAAGTTTTCCCATACCGAGGCGACCAGCGAGTGGGGCATAGACTTCTATTGTTTCGACAGCGATGCGTCGTTGTTTATCAGGACGCACATGCTCGAGTGTTTGAATGTTGTGTAATCGATCAGCAAGTTTGATGATAAGCACTCGAACGTCTTCGGCGAGGGCGATAAAAAACTTCCGCATACTTTCGACATGTCTCTCAACGCCTTGGTATTTGAGGGTACCAAGTTTTGTGACCCCTTCAACAAGGAATAGTACTTCGTCATTAAATTCTTTGCGGAGTTGTTCTTCTGTGGTGTCAGTATCTTCAAGAGTATCGTGGAGGAGTGCTCCGGTGATAGTGATTGCATCAGCACCGAGGGAGGCGCAGTTTTTGGCAACTTCAACGGCATGATGAAAATAGGGTTCGCCGCTGTTACGGGACTGCTTCTCATGAGCTTTTTGGGCAAAGTAGTAGGCCTTTTCGATAAGTGCTTTTTCAGCCTTATCAAAAGCTTTTGGGCTCTTTTCGAAAATGGCGTTTAGGGTCGTATCTTTACTTTCCATAGTATTGTTATACACTTTTTATTAGAAAAAATAAAACGTATCTATATAGCTTGCTATAACCAATGGTAAATAGTTTTGTGAAGCATTAAATTTATCATAGTTATAGAAACAGCCCGATTCCTCGGGCTGTTAATTATTTCTGCTTCTTTTGAAAGCCTCGCGGCTTCTTTTCTTGTGCCAGCAACTCTAAGGCTTGAGTAAGAGTGATAGTGTAGACATCCAAAGGGGCTTTAATAGAGCGGTAGTTGCCATCGTGGGCTACATATGGACCAAAGCGTCCATTGTTCGCAGTTATATCCTTACCGCTCTCTGGATGGGCGCCAAGAGCTCGAGGGAGAGATAGATACGTGAGGGCCATGTCTACAGTCACCGTACTCGGGTCGACGGTTTTCGGAATAGAGGCCATCTTTGGTTTTGCCACTACTATTTTCTCTGGTTTCGGATCACCTTTTTTTCGACGTGGAGCCTTGGGAGCGTTTGGGTCCTTTTTTACTTTTGCTACTTTTACTGGTTTGTTACCAAGCTGTACATACGGACCAAATCGGCCAATGAGTACAAAAATAGGGAGTCCTGTTTCCGGGTCGATGCCGATAGGTTCATCTTTTTTTATCTCTGTACCATCTATCATAAGTGCACCATCACAATCAGGATATCGGTCGCAAGAAAGGAATTTACCGCCACGACCAAGTTTTACGATCATTCCACTGCCACACTTTGGGCATTTGTATTTAGCATCTGCTACTTCAAGCGTTGTAGCCTTATCAAGCTTTTCTTTTAATTTCACCTCTTTTTTAAATGGTGTATAAAAATCTCGAAGCGTCTTTTCATATTCACGATCCCCAGAAGCAATATCGTCGAGCTGGTTTTCCATGGTTGCAGTAAACGTATCAGAAATATATTGCATGAAGTTTTGTTCCAGGAATGTTGAAACTACTTCACCGGTGTCAGTTGGCTTTAGTGAGCGATTGATCTTTTCGATATAGCCTCGAATTTCGAGCGTGCTAATGATAGCTGCATATGTTGATGGACGGCCGATACCTCGTGCCTCGAGTTCCTTAACAAGACCCGCTTCAGAGTATCGGTTTGGTGGCTCTGTTTGTTTTTCTGTATCAGTAAGTTCAACAAGCTGTAAGGGTGCACCTTGTGTAAGAGCAGGGAGTTCTACGTCTTCTCCGCGAGCGCCAGTATCTACTGATAACCATCCAGGAAACAGCACTCGA
The DNA here is from genome assembly GCA_964357135.1 of uncultured Candidatus Saccharibacteria bacterium. Classification (GTDB taxonomy): domain Bacteria; phylum Patescibacteriota; class Minisyncoccia; order Phycocordibacterales; family UBA9973; genus UBA4124. The sequence goes on along the minus strand of CAYHJY010000060.1, from coordinate 408 downwards.
GAACCTGTGACAGAAAAGTCGGGAATAGTATCACCTTCGACATTGGCAACAACGCGAGTCTTGAGCAATTTTGCATCAGTCATTTGTGAAGATACCGTTCGCTCCCAAATAAGAGCGTAGAGACGCTTTTGTTCTTCATTGTTTCCAGCACTCAACTTCTCTGCGTGTGTTGGGCGAATAGCTTCGTTGGCTTCTTGGGCATTTTTTGATTTAGTTTTGTATTCTCGTGTTTCCAAAAACTCTTTTCCGTATTTTTTTGTAACGACACTCGCAATAGAAGAAAGTGCTTGTTTTGAGAGGTTGGTAGAGTCTGTACGCATATAAGAAATGTGTCCAGCTTCGTAGAGCTTTTGCGCGACTTGCATGGTGCGACTCGGAGAAAAACCAAGACGAGATGAAGCGGTCTGT
>CAYHJY010000059.1:0-3092 GCA_964357135.1 uncultured Candidatus Saccharibacteria bacterium | reverse complement strand
GAATCAGTAAAAAATAATCATCCACGTACAGCAAAAGATTTGATGGAGGTGGCTGATTTCTTAACTAATCCCAGCTTAGCTGATTCAATTGTAAATATCTCAGACAGCTTAGACGTTAAGCTTTATTTTAAAAAGTTTAATCTTTGGATCTCAGTTCCAAAAGAAACTTATTTACAAATGCTAAACTACAGTATCAAGACTGCGGAAAGTAAGTTATATTATCTATCTCAAAGGGTTAACGATCAGCAGCAAAGATTTCAGGGGCAACATGTAGTGCCGCAAAGCCAGCCGGTTTATCTCCCTGTAGAAAGGCAAAAACAAAAGCCAGTTTTTCAAAAGAATAATAACTGGTAGAAACATTTTTAAACAATGGGCCATAATTTATTATGGCTTTTTCTTTTTCTCAAAAATGGTCTTTTGTGGTATATTCCAACCACATTTATGGATCTAAAACATATTAGAAATTTCAGTATTATTGCTCATATTGACCACGGCAAGTCTACTCTGGCTGACCGCATGCTCGAAATCACCGGGACTATTGAGGCGCGTAAAATGAAGGATCAAGTGCTTGACTCTATGGAGCTTGAACGTGAGCGCGGTATCACTATCAAGATGCAACCAGTACGAATGCTGTACAAAAAAGAAGGGCAAGAATACATGCTCAATCTTATTGATACACCGGGACATATCGACTTTTCATATGAAGTTTCCCGCGCACTTAAAGCAGTAGAGGGGTCTCTTTTGCTTGTTGATTCTACTCAGGGTGTGCAAGCGCAAACACTAACCACGCTTGGTATGGCAAAAGAGTCAGGGCTCGTTATCATCCCGGTACTGACAAAAGTGGATTCACCACTTGCTCGCGTTGAAGAAACTATTTTAGAGCTCTGTGCATTACTTGGTTGTGATGAACGAGATGTTATGAAGGTCTCTGGGAAAACAGGTGAAGGTGTCTCTGATCTTTTGTATAGAATTATTGATCGTATTCCTTCGCCAAAAGAGCAGTTGGAGAAAGATCCACAAGCACTTATTTTTGACTTCAATTATTCAAATCACAAAGGAGTTATCGTCTTTGTGCGTATGTTCTCAGGAAAGATAAAGCGGGGAGACACGCTGGCTTTTGCGGCTGCCAAACAAACCTTTCAAGTGCTCGATGTTGGTGTTTTTATGCCTGCTGAGACGACTACAGAGTCGCTTGAGGCTGGTCAGATTGGCTTTATTGTAACTGGTATTAAGCAGCCAGGGATTGCCTCTGTGGGAGACACTATTATTGACCCAAAACGCTCTACAGCGGTGCTTTTGGGCTACCAGCAGCCAAAGCCTGTAGTCTGGGCATCGGTCTATCCTGAAAGCCAAGATGACTTTGACGAGCTTCGTATGGCGCTCGCACGGCTACGACTGTCGGACTCAGCATTTTCGTACGAAGAAGAGGTGTCTGGAGCGCTTGGACGCGGATATCGCTGCGGCTTTCTTGGTATGCTTCACCTTGAGATTATCACCGAACGACTTCGTCGTGAGTTCAATATAGAACTCATTGTGACGCTTCCTTCTATCACTTATGAAGTCACACTCCGTAATGGAGAAAATCGCACCGTATATTCGCCACACCTATTTCCTGATGACGGATCTGTAGCTAGTGTGAGAGAGCCGTGGGTAACTGCTGCTATTATTACTCCACTTGAGTACGTAGGAGTCTTGATGCCATTTTTATACGATCACGAAGCGACAGTGGGAGAAATAGAACAGTTTGGAGATAGTCGTAGCCGGATACATTTTGTTATACCGCTTCGGGAGATGATGCGAGGATTTTTTGATGAATTAAAAAGTATCACAAGTGGCTATGCATCGGTGGCGTATGATGGTAACGAACTTCGTGATGCCGATGTTCTTCGACTTGATATTGTGATGGGGGATGAATTGATGCACGCTTTCACTCGTATTATTTCTCGAAGACGCATGCAGGAAGAGGCAGAAAAATTTGTTGAAAAGCTTGAAGAGATCATGCCGCGACAAATGGTTGTTATGAAAATTCAGGCCAAGGCGCTCGGCAGAATTATTGCCTCACGAACCTTGAAGGCCTTTCGAAAAGATGTGACGCAGCACATGTATGGAGGAGATGTATCACGAAAAAACAAACTTCGAGACAAACAAAAGAAAGGAAAGAAAAAGATGCGCGAGCACGCATCTATCAACATCCCACACGAAGTCTTCATCAAAGTGATGCGAGATCGAGATTAGGTTTTAAATAAAGAGTCCTGGAAGAGAAAATAGCGCCATAGAAGCGATGATAATAATGGCAAAGATTTTCCATGCCAAAGCGACTCTTTTTCTGTTATGATTAAATAGCATAACAGCATCCTATCATAGGCCATGGCAACCACGCAATCATCAAAACCATCTACAAAAAAAAGCTCTCTCAGCGCTCGAGCTATTCTGACTGCTATTGTGGCGGTAGTCTTGTTTTTGTTGATGCTTTCTTCTGTTGTTAATCTTTTCCTTAAGTATCGAGCCATGAGAGTCCATATCCGTGAGCTCAAGGAAGAACAAGTCCACCTAGAAGAAAAGAAAGCCTCTCTTACTGCAACAAATGAGTTTATTGGTACCCCAGAAGGAAAAGAGCAAATATATCGAGATAAATATCGTGTAGTAAAACCAGGAGAAGGGATTATTGTGATAACCCAAGAACCACAACCGCAATCAGCAGAGCAAAAAAGGCCAGCTCTACGCCGTTTTTGGGACTCTTTGTTGTCTGGATTAGGCCTCCACTAGGCTGTGATATACTAGAAGAATAGTAAGCTAAAGAGAGAAAAAAACATGAAGAAAGACGTTGTAATATATAGCACATCAGTATGTCACTATTGCCAGCTCGCTAAAGAGTTTTTTAAACAGCATGATATTGCTTATACTGAATACAATGTGGGCACCGACGCTGAAAAAAGGAAAGAGATGGTACAGCTCTCTGGTCAGCTCGGTGTGCCAGTTATTCATGTAGGAGATACTGTCTTGGTAGGCTTCCAAGAAAAAATGCTTTCTGATCTTCTCCTATCGTAACTATTGTCCCTATAGTTTAATGGATAGAACAATCCCGTCCTAAG
>CAYHJY010000058.1:0-3100 GCA_964357135.1 uncultured Candidatus Saccharibacteria bacterium | reverse complement strand
AATATGTACTGGGTAGGTGCCGAGCTCTTTTATTGGCTCTGGAAGGACAACATTTTTAGTAGAGATACTGATACGCTCTTTTTCTAAAGCACGCACAATATCTGTCGCATCAACTTTTGAAAACAGATGACCCTTATCATTAGCCTTTACCGCTATGGTGATAGTCATATCTGGAAGTGTTTTGATGGCAGCTTCAAGTAGGCCATGCTCAAGGGCTTTAGTTGCTTGTACTGACGCTACTTTTCGATTGAGCGCTTCAAGGTTTTTAGGTGTAGCGGCAATAGCGAGTTTGTTTGGGAAGAGTGCGTTGGCTGCGTACCCATCACTGACATCAACTACCTCCCCTGCCCTTCCTACTTTTGCTACTTGTTTGAGAAGAATAACTTTCATATTATTTAAAATAATTTACTGCTTCATCGAGCTGCGCATCTTTTGTTTCGTCTTTGTTTGGTTCGAGTTTTATTTTTGGTGTAAGTCCGCTGTCAGAAATAGAGACGCCGTGAGGTGTATACCACTTTGCAATAGTAATCTTGATAGAGGTATCTGCGGTAAGCTTTAATAGCTCTTGTACAGAACCTTTACCAAATGTTTGCTGCCCCATAAGCGTTGCAGCGCCATGTTCAGAAAGCGCTCCTGCCAATATCTCTGATGCTGAAGCCGAACCTTTGTTTACAAGCACTACCATTTGTATCTTGTCTTTAAAGATACCTGGCCCTCGGCTCTTGTGCAGCACCACATCACTCTCATCTTTACCTATTTCTTTTACTACAACAGTACCTTCTGGAAGGAACCATCCGGCCATACTAACAGCAGCATCGAGATACCCACCTGGGTTGTTACGAAGGTCAAGAACAAGCTTTGTATACCCACTATCAGCAAATTCTCTGAGTGCGTTTTGAAAGAGTGCTGGTGATTGCGCTGAAAAGCTATAGAGCTTGATGATAAACACCCCCTTATCAGCACGTCTTTCTGTTTCGACTGTTGGAATAGATATCTTTGCTCGAACAAGTGCTACAACTTTTGGCTCCAACAACCCCTCTCGGGCAAGAGTAAGTGTTACGGTTGTGCCCGGCTCACCACGGATAAGGTTCACCGCTTTATCAACACTCATATCAGCGCTAGTTGTGTCGTTGATTTTTATGATTTTGTCTCCAGCCAAGATGCCCCCTCGTGCCGCAGGAGTATCCTTGAGTGGTGCAATAACAGTCAAAATACCGTCTTTCTGCCCCATTTCCATACCAACACCACCAAACTCTCCCGCTATCTCGCTTTCAAAAACCTTACTCTCTTCTGGAGTAAAGAACATCGTATACGGGTCACCAAACGATGCGAGGAGTCCCTTGATAGCGCCATAGACGTGTTCTTGAGCTGTTGTTTTGTCAGCGCCAGGATACTTCTCTTGTACCAAAGCCCAGGCCTTCCAGAATGGCTCAAAATCAGTTGTACTAGGAAGTACTGAAGACTCTTTGTTGATGATACCAACAACCTTTTGAGATGAAGGGCGATTTTCAAATCCTACATAGACACCAAGAAGGAAAACTCCTACAACGGCTAGTACCCCGACGAATACTCGAAGGCCTGTATGAATATGTTTTTTCTGTTGTATATCGATCTGTTGTTCTTCCATGTTATTGAATGAATGTTCCTTGTTGTCCCTCGATCCGTTTGAGTTTCAAACGAAGTGTCTTGATTCCTCTTTTGAGAGAAACGACAAGTAGTATCGTTCCAATACCGCAAACAAAAAGAATAATGGTTTTGATGTTTCGAGGAAAACCGAGTATTGGCAATGCGGTAACAACAATACCAATAAGAAGAAGGAGTTTGATTTTACCGTTCATAGGTGTTTAGTATAGCAAATCTTTTAGCGAGGAGCCACGACACACACAAACTCACCCCGACACTTATCGGCATGTTCGCTGTAATATTTCGCGTGGTCTTGCCCTGTGCCAAAGCGATACTCTTCAAATAGCTTGGTGATTTCTCTGGCAACAAATATCTCTCTATCTGCAAGTAGCGCACCGAGATCAGTGAGCGTCTTCACAATGCGATGCGGAGATTCATAAAATACAACCACATGATCTGTTTCAGAGATTTTCTTGAGCAGTGTTTGCTTGCCTTTCTTGTGTGGGATAAATCCGACAAATTCAAAATGATCTGCAGGATAACCACACACTGAAAGTGCAGCAATGACTGCTGATGGGCCCGGTATCGGCACCACAGAAGCGCTCGGATATGCTTTGCGGAATTCTGATACAAAAAAACTCCCAGGGTCAGAGATAGCCGGCGTCCCTGCATCAGTGACTAGTGCGATATGCTCATGCTCACCACAACGCTCTAGAGCCTTTGCCATAGCGCTGTCAGTACTGAGAAGGTGTGAAGATACGAATTCTTTCTTTCCTTCAATCCCCAAGAGTTTAAAGAGCTGCCCGCTCGTCCGGGTGTCTTCTGCTATCACGAGCGTCGCCTGATTTAAAACTTCAACACCACGAAGCGTGATGTCTTTCAGATTCCCGATAGGTGTGGCAACAATAGACAAAATCATATTCATCATACTACCCTATTCTTGACTTTTTGTGAAGATATAGTAAATTAAGAAAAAAAATAACACTATGCACATTACTCAATTAATAGAGCAGTTTGAAAACTGTAAGTTGCCAAAAGAAAAATGGAACCACGAAGCGCACTTAAGAGTTGCTTTATACTATCTTTTTAATAACGATTTCTATACGGCACTAAGCAAAGTTAGGTGCGGAATCATAAGATATAACGCATCTAAAGAAACTGATAATTTGTGCTCCAATAAATACCACGAAACAATAACGTTCTTTTGGTGTATTAAGATACAAGAATTCATAGAAAGTTTTGTAACAGAACCTTTAGATAAAATTGAGATTGAGCTTTTAAAAACTCATATGAAAAATTCTCATTTTATAGAAAAGTACTACGAGAAAAAATTCTTAAGCACAGCCGAGGCTCGTGCCCACTTTACCCCAACAAAAGATACAAAGCTTCCTTAGTCTGAAAGTCACCAATGCCCCTGGTGATTTTTTTGTGCGTGTACATGGAATCGGACCATGGACCTCTGTCTTATCAGGACAGC
>CAYHJY010000057.1:0-3236 GCA_964357135.1 uncultured Candidatus Saccharibacteria bacterium | reverse complement strand
CCTGCCACCCCCTCATTGCAAATGAGGTGCTCTACCAGATGAGCTAAGGGCCCATTTAATCAAAAATGGAACAATGACTATTTTAACCTAAATTAGGTTTTTTGCAACAGGAAAAACCAAAACCACCCACGATATGAAACATGGATGGCTTTTATAAGAGATGAGCTTGTTGTTATGAATTTGTCGTAGTTGGTGTTATTTTTTTAGTATTCCATTATGAGCTCCGTGTCCCATTGGACCGATGAGCATCATAAGATCTTGGTGATTTGTGACAAATGCTTTTTCAGCAGTTTCCGCTTGCTTTCGAAGTGATTGAACGGCAACAAGTTCTGTAAATGTTGCTTGGTTCACCTTTCCAGCGACCGGAGTGCCAGCAATTGCTGCAGTAAATGCAGTATAATCATTTGCCTCAATCGCCGCCTTGATAGCGGTCATGGCTTTGAGTTGGGCTTCTGTCGGTTTTGGCCGAAGTTTAAACCCCTTGTCTAGTCCATTTGCTTTCGCAAGCGCTTCGGCTTCTGTGTCTTTTCCTGCATCGCGAAGTGCTTTGATTTGTGCCAAAATTTGTTTTTGTGCGTCAGTCAATTGAGCGCGCATCGAAGTCTTTTCCGTGGTTGTACTTGCTGCTGATGCGGTATAGACTCCTCCGCCAACAATTGCTGCGATGGCCAAGGCCCCGATAATTTTTTTCATAGAATTTTCAATATTACTTTGTAATGAATACTTCCTTATATCGTTGGTAAGGCCGTACGTCCTTACAAATACTACTACGAAGGATTTCGGGATTTCTTTCATTGATTTTTTCTTTTACTAGAGGTTGTTCAGGAAAAGGTCTTCCTTTCGACATCTCCCATGGCAATACCACGCAGGCAATAAATGGATCAGAGCCTACGGTGCCTTGTGCTTTACCGATAATTCTGACTTGTGCTCCTGGTTGTATTTTAGAGAGACTTATTTCATCGAGCTCAAGAAGAGAAATACTTTGTGCTCCTCCTGAAAATAGTTTGAGTATCACCACCGTATCTCCTTTAGCGAATTCCAAAATCTCTCCAGCAATAAGCCCTCTATCAAAATTATTCCACCGACTCTCTTCCATCGTACCTATAGGACTACTAAACGGCAGCGGTCTTCGAATATCATCAATATCTCGAGCAATACCAAGTGTGTATAAAATAGTACCACCAATAAAGCTTGCTACGACACTCGCGACAACAATCATCGCAAAAGAAAATCGATATCCTCGAGACGTATGACGAATATTGTAATACCCAAAAAGCACCATAGCCCCCAAAGAAATAAACCAGAACAAAGGCGTCACATCAAAGAAAAACTTGATAAAGGTATCGTGTGTTATGGCTCTGTATTGCCAGCCAGAATGAATAAACGTAAAAATAGTCGCAGCCATGGCACATGAGCCGATGAGTACCGAGATGCCCCACAATGACCAAAAGCCACTGTTTTTAAGTGCAAAATGCCACCTGGCAATAGGAGTCACGTTGTCATGCTCAATCTTGCTGATTACTTCTAGTGCTGTATTGGTTTGTTCTTTGTGTTCTTGTTCCATATTATTTCTCAAACAGTTTCCTCAGTTCTTTTTTCCCTCTGTGAATGAGGGTAGCCACCGATCCTTCTGGTATTTGCAAAATATCAGATATTTGCCGGTAATCTTTATCTTCAGCATACCGAAGCAAGAGCACATCTCTGTATTTTTTATCTAATGCTTCAAGTGCAGAAGTTATACGCTTTACATCAATACTTGTATCAAAGACTTGTTCGGGGTTATCTTCTGCTTCAATAGCAAGGAACAGGTGTTGAGATTCTTCTCCAACAGTGATTTCTGGTTTTCGTTTTTTTGCTCGAAAAAAGTCGTAGGTCTCATTGTGGACAATACGGTACACCCACGAAGAAAACGCGAAGCTATCATCAAAACTATACAGATACCGATATATTTTTATAAAACTATTTTGGAGAATATCCTCTACATCTCGTTTATCACGAACCCCGAGACGAACTATATACCGCCGCAAAGCAGCTTCGTATCGATAAATAACCTCAGAAAAGGCCTCCTTGTTTGAAAGAACAATAGCCACGAGCTCCTTATCAGAGAAGTCTTTATACACCATATCCATAATCTCTTATGAGTATACTACGCTCCTTTGTGCTATTTCTTTCACCTATGAAAGCAATAATAGTATCTTGGCGAGTTTGAGCTCATCAAAGCTATACCTCTCTCCAAGCGCTTTCCAAGCCGGCGAGAGTTTGTCACTACCCTTTTTATCAAAAGCTTTAATAATTTCAGGGAGGCCATCGAGCACATGATCTCCGCACAATCCATGCACTTGGTCATAAGAGAGTTTGTCGGTGGCTTGTAGCGAGACGAGATGATCAACAATGGTAGTCGGGGTGAGTTCTCGTGCTTTGGCTATTTCTGAAATAGACAAACCTTCTTGGACGAGAACAAGCGTCTTTTCTGCAGTCGTTAACTTCGGTCCGGCTTTTTGTTTTGTCAGTGACCCACCAAAGGCTTTGAGCATATTGCCATGCATCACTTCTAAGTCTTTCATATCAAGCGCTTCAAAGCTCCCTTCTGCCTGCGCCGATGCATCACGAAATATTCTGTCAGTCGTCAGTACTTCTGGATGTACCTCAAGTGCCCTCTGGTTGTATCCACGAAGTGTGATGCCTCCAAAGGTCCGCACTCGTGAAAGCGCCACATATCCTTGTCCGTATTCAAAAACATCAGAGAGATCCATACTAGCCGCATCCAGACTCATACCCTGACTTTTGTGCACAGTAATAGCCCATGCCAGACGAATTGGTATTTGAGAGAGTCGAGCTTTTACTTTGCCGTCTTCTTCTACTACCCATTCCATATGCGGGATAGTAATAGTTCTACCATCATGAGTTTGGATGATCGGGTATCTAGTACCTCGTTCAAAATCTACCACCCTACCAAGCGTCCCATTAGCAAAACCGCTTACAGGATTATTCTTTGTACACATCACTACTGCGTCTTTCTTCAGCCGTAACACTTCTGGCGACAAACATCCTTTCTTAAGTCCTTCTACAAGTGACGCTCCACCTTTTGTATCCATAGTAAAGACTTCTTCTTTACCAGGAAGAGCCATTAACTTTTCATCGTTTAACTGATCAACAGCAATATTTTTCGTAAAGAGTTGTGTGACACTATCAGATACAGTTTTTTTATTACCGGTGCGAGACTGCAACTCTTCATG
>CAYHJY010000056.1:0-3505 GCA_964357135.1 uncultured Candidatus Saccharibacteria bacterium | reverse complement strand
GCCTTACTATTTTCTCCAGTGGTGGCACCTATAGCCACTTGGTAAAATCATTAGAAGGAAAAGACTATCTTCCCCGCTTGATTGAAGCTTCGAAGTACACCGGCATGCCGGAAACGGATGGTGGGTTGGTAAAAACATTGCACCATAAGTTTTTCCTGGGGTATTTAACTGAAACATTTTCAGAACAACATCAACAGGACCTGCAAAGAGAGCAAGCCGTCCCTATCGACCTGGTCATTATTGATCTCTACCCCTTTAGCGAAGTTCGCAACAAAGTTGGTAGCACAATAGAACAATGTCGTGGAAATATCGATGTTGGCGGGCCTTCAGCGTTGCGAGCTGCTGCTAAAAATTATCTTCGTGTGATGACTGTTCCCGATTATAGTCCTGAAAACTATGAATCGTTAATTGTTCAGATTAATGCCAACCGCGGTCACACTGACCTTGGTATGCGTCGCCGTGCTTTTGGTAGGACGTTCGAAGTATTGTCACAGTACGACAAAGAGATAGCTGATTTTGCAAATAATTTGAATTATGAAGATGTAGAAAAAATGTACAACGTTCACCGGTAACGTTTTTAGTTTAGTGTTGAGTAAAAGCAGTTATTTTATTATCGCCCCTTTGTAAGGGGCTTTTTTTTATGAAAGATGAAGGTCGGAATTTGAATCTTCATCAAATCGAGCATGGTTGATTCTTGAGTTCTCAAGTTCTCTAACGTCTTCTGCAAGATTTGTGAATTCTGCATCAATTGGTAAGAAGAGTTTTTTCAAGACTTCCTTGTTACCTATGTTTATAAAATATTTTGGTTCATATGCTCGTGCCGCAGATTCGCCTTCTATTTTTTGAACATCCTCATTTTCAGGATTGTTTTCCAAGAATGTTTTTACTCGGTATGAAAGGGTTCCTGGGGTAAGAGCTGCGGCTGCAAAAGTTTCATTGTACCGTCTCCCGAGATCGGCTAATGAAGCATATTTTACTTTGTTCCCTTTTGTGTTCTCTTCCTCAGACACTTCAATATCTTTAAGTGACACTACAAACTCATTGAAGAGGTACTCATTTGGAAAACGCTCAAATGTGTCTGTAGAAGCTGCGTCAGGTGTTATTGGTTTTGGTCCTAGTTCCATGTTCATGTGAAATAGTATACATAAAATTTCTTAATATACTGCAAGATCTATGTATTGACAAATCTATTTAAAATGTTATTATGCGTCAAAACCTGCTATATGACAACAAAAGAAAATTATTGGTCAACACCGAAAATGGTTGATAAATACATCGCCGAAACCAGAGAAGACTATAGGAATGGCACTAGTTACCTCTTAGGTCTACTGCAAGATATTATAAAAAACGGATACTCGCTTGAAAGAGATTTCCTTGTTGATCTTGGTTGCGGACCAGGGATATTTTCAGATATTCTGATTAGAACCTTTGGTTTTAAGCGATTGCATGCTATTGATATCAGCCAAGCAATGCTCGATGTTCTACCTTGGTATGTTGATCTAGAAAAAACAAAAACGTCCATGCAGCGTGCCGATCTTACAAATTGCCGTTTTGCTGTAGAGAATAACACTACAAATCTTGTTGTTTCTTCGGCTGCGATACCTTATGTTAAAAGTGTTACTACTGTGTTAACAGAATCAGCCAGGATATTAAAAAAGGGTGGGCTTCTTTTGTTTGACGCCTCTATTCATCAGGATAAGGACATTGATGTCAGTCGTTGCAATGACGCCGGCTGGCCAATGACCGGCTATTCTCATTCACTAAGTTTAGTTATGCAAACAGCAAAAACTGTTAGTCTAAACTGTATATTGAGAAGTGCGCTAGTTCCTTCCGTTGGTTTTACGAATGTTAGATCAGAACATGTCGTTTTTTTGTTTAATAAATGATATCACCCCCACAGTCAAAAGTACTGTGGGTTTTTTTTATTCTCCGCAGAATATTCCTCCGCCAATCCAAAAGAGTGTGTCGTCTTCTATTGTCCCTCCAAGGTACTCCCCACTGCCTTCTGCACCACGGATAAAGGTTGTACCGATCTGCCCTGGTAGCCAGTCACCAAATGTTGCAGATGGATATGCTGTTGTAATAGTGTCTTTGTTTGCGCCTAAGGTTATAGATTTTTCTGTTTTGAGTATAGGGTCAATTGCGCCATCACGATTAACGTATTCAAATCCAAAAAAGGCTTCTTTCCCATGTAGCGTGTCTCCAAACAATACATGTAAGTTATTCCACTCAACGCCGCGAATACTATCTCCCGGGCAAGTACCATACGGAGAAAAACTATCTACCCACCCAGTATCTTTTGTTGGGTTTCCTAGTGCGCTTGTGAGGATCGCAATAGTCTCGCTTGGAGTTGCGCCAAAACTCACGGCACCAAGGCCATCTGCTTTTAGGACTATTTCTGGTTTAGGGTTTACTACTGGTGTTGTGGTGGGTCTGCTACTACCTAGTACATAGGCTAGAGTAATAATTACTATGGCAATTATAAAAAGTACGGTTTTTTTCATTGTCATATTTTATTTATATATTAAATGGCTGGAGTGGCTTTCCTTTAATAATGTCTTGCGCTTGCTCTACGCCAAGACTGTAATCAAAGTCCCATCGTGGCGGAAGTGCAAAAACGTACTTGTTGTTTCGTCCGAGTTCGGTTGCTGGGATAGGTGCTGCTGAGATAGAGAAATCTTCTTTTGTGTATGAGTTCCATTGTTCGATAGTAAAGACTAGTATAGGAAGGTCTTCATACGGAGCCGCGGTTGTCCATTGTGGATTACGTATAAGGAGTTTCGCGCCACTTTGTGCATCAGATTTATTTAATGGGTATCCCGTCCAGGTACTTTTATTTATGGTGTAGCCCTGCCAGTCTACAGGTAAAGAGAAGTCGAAACCATATTCAGTATTTTTATAGGTAATAGATACCTCATCTTTAGGAGGTGTTTTTATAGTAGTTTCGTTTGGACTTTTGTAGTTTGCATAAATACTCAACCCCAAGAGAGCTATAGCAACAATAAGAGTTGTAGTTATGATCTTTTTATTCATATATATTATGACGAATGAGCACAACAAGTATTTCAATACAAAATAAAAAGACCATACAGGGTGTATGGTCTTCGTTTCGTTATCCGCACGGCTCTCCTGTGGTGAGACTATAGTCTGTACCACTTTCACATCCTGGTGGGACGTATCCTTGGTCACCGTAGTAGTATCCTCCATTGTAGCCTGTTTCGTCTGGCGTATACGATGAGGTGGTGTATGTGTAATACGTAGGCTGTACTGGTTCAGCATATGTTCGTGTGATTACCGGTACGTATGCCCGTGATCGTGTTCCTAGGGTTAGTACTCTCGGAGTGTTTGTTTGGTAGTAATAAGGAGTATCAGAATAGACAGATGCTTGTAGGGGTGCTCCATTTGAATACGAATAAGGTGCTGTCGTACGGTATCCTGAAATAATAAGGGCAATAGTAACAATCCCAATGAGTATCATTGTGATGAATAGGTGTTTATTGGTGAT
>CAYHJY010000055.1:0-3607 GCA_964357135.1 uncultured Candidatus Saccharibacteria bacterium | reverse complement strand
ACATGCCTACTGTGTATCGCTTGAAGACTTAATCGAGTCCTCCTATATTGTCCATGTCTGTATGTGTCGCAAGGACAATATCAATACTTTTATCGCTCCACGGCATCACGTGGGCTAATTCTAGAAGCACTGTCGCGTCTTTCCCGGCATCTATCAGCATTTGTTTACCGGTACTCGTCTCTATAAAAAAGCTATCCCCTTGTCCCACATCAAACATATAGACTTCGGTTCGCTTTTGGGTTGATTGCGTTGTTGGAATAGACAACCCTACACCAAGGGCAGCTATTATTAAAACAAACAGGCCAATACGAGCAGTCTTGGAATTCATGTATACTAAGTGTATGTTTACAGAACAAAAATTCCAAATCCCGAGTCTTGCCGGTATCAGTGAAAAGACAATAGAAGAACACCTGAAACTCTATGCTGGTTATGTCAAAAATGCCAACGGTATCATCGAAAAAATGGCGACTATTAACAGTGAAACAGACCCGTATATAGCGGGAGAGCTTTTTCGAAGATTTAGCTTTGAATATAACGGTATGCGAAACCATGAGGTGTACTTCTCCTCTCTCGAAGGAGGTCCAACACCATTAAATCCTGAGAGTGTTTTTGGGAAAAGACTACTCGAACTATTTGGCTCATACGAAACATTTGTCAAAGAGTTCACAGCTCTGGCACTCACTCGTGGTATCGGCTGGGCGATGCTTTGGTATGACAAAAAACAAGATTCATTTTTGGCTTCATGGGTAGACGAACAACACTTGGGACAACTACAAGGCTGTACCCCCCTCATTGCACTTGATATGTGGGAACACTCATACGTTGCTGACTACCAACCTTCTGGCAAGAAGCAATACGTAGAGGACTTTTTCAGAAATCTTAACTGGTCTGTCGCTGAAAAATACTTTGAAGAAGCAGTTAAGTAGAAAAATAAAAACCCTGATACTCAGGGTTTTTAACTAGTCTCTTACTCCAGAAAATATCTCTTTTCTTATACTGTCAAAAATCTCTTGTACTTTTGAAATAAAAAGCTCAGTTTCTTTGTTTGGTTTTTTAGGAGAAAATATTCTGTAATAAAACCATGAAGAACTTGAGGCTAAGTCTCCACTAAAAGATGTCCAATACTTTTTACTAAGTATCTTTTTTTGAATAGCTTTCAGGAGGGTCCTCTTCATAAAGAAGGCTACAGATTGTGGGCTTCGGTTAGGAAGAACCTCTACGCCTTTGATCTCCAAATCCGTACTTCCGCTAAATTCGCTTTGCGAGCTTTCCATGGTTCCATATATAAAATACAGTCTCATATACTATAGGTTTAGTGAACAAAATTGTTTATTTTCTAGAGATTACAGGAATCTGTACTTTAGTCAATCTGTGCTTGAAACATCTTTCGTACATGCCCAACATAAGAATTAATTTCTTTTCGAAAGACAACTACAAATAAAACTATATAAATAAGCACAACACACCAGCCGGGCAAAGCTGGTGTTTGCCATTGTGGGAACATCGAGAAAAATGTTAGCACCTTTATAGCGATAAGCCCTATGAAACTTGTCAGACTTCCAACTATACCTGCGAGAAATGGAATAAAAGAAAACGCAACAACCAAAAGACCAGCTAGCATCAGTACGGGAATAATAGGCACTAAGAAAATATTGGCAATCGGTGAAACCAGAGGAAAGAGTCCGGAGAAATACATCATGTATGGCAACATAAAAATAGGTAATCCAACAGCAAGTACTAGAAGCTCTCGAATATTAAATCTGTCATTTGGAATAAAGACAAACTTTTCTTTTAATATTGGCAAGAGCGTAATAATAAAAAGTGTCGCCAGAAATGACAGATGAAACCCCGGATCCACAAATATCGTCATGGGTGAAACAAAAAAGAAGAGGAGCGCTGAAAGAAATAGTGCTCGTAAAACACTATAATTTTGGAGCGACATACTAGCCACAAGTGCGATACTCCCCATTATCCCTGCTCGCACCGCAGCCACTCCAGCCCCACTTACTAAGACCAAAAGAGCTATACCTACACCTATCAATACGGTCCGTATACGAAATGGTAGTCGTCTAAGTAACAACCCTAAAAATCCAGCAAGAACAGTAATGTTATACCCAGAGAGCACGAGTGTATGCAGCGTCCCTGTGTCACGAAAAATATCAGAAAGGTATTTTGGTATTCCTCCTTGAAACCCAACGAGCACTCCTGCGACAATGCCATCGACTGGAAAAGCGATGTGGCTAGAGAGAGTTTGTGCTATCCATTGCCGTATCCTTGTAGCAACTCTAGTAAAAGAAATTTTTCCGTCTTCTAGTTTCACCACCTGACCAAACCCGACCACTGCATCAACCCCTTTACTAGAGAGATACTGATCGTAATCGAATAATCTTCCTGTATTAGTCACAAAATCTTCAGGAAGTTCAACTTTTCCTCGAACCGACACAGCATCTCCTGGTAGGACTCTTTGTTTCTCACGAAGCGTCACCTGTACAACCGCATCACTATTGTCCATGCGCACAACAAGCATTGTTTTATCAAGTCGCTCATCCACACTTTTTACGACCGCAGTGAACGCCTGATTCCCGAAAGGTACTTCAGACACCGGTATCATCCACATCCGCAGTGCGCCAAGTATGACAGTAAACGTAAGAGTTAACCCTAAAACCAAAACTTTTTTGGTTCGAGCAAGAAAACAAAAAAGTGTCCCCCAAAGAACACTAACAATACCTATCTCTAAAAAATAGAATCCGAAACTAAAAAACAGTGTCGCCCCTAAAATAAGACTGATACAAAACAGTATCAACATGAATAAAGTATACGAAAATTATTTCTGTTTTTCTACAACAAACTATCGAGTGTATAGTCTTGCACCAAACTTGTTTCTTCGGCTTTTGAAAATACCTTTTGATACTTCGCGCCCTTTTTGCCTTTCACACGAGCTTCGCACTCTGCCCAAGTTTTATCTGCATATACCTTGCCTCCTACCATTGAAACATACGAATATGCGGGGCCAGTAGTTTTTGATTTCTTTTTCGGTTTCGCTTTTTTTGCTGTTGTTCCTATCTCTTGCAAAAACTGTTCATAGTCTTTTTGTGAACCTTGAAAGTGAGTTTCTTTTTTTCCAAGAGCTGCCGCAACTGCGAGTTCGTCACAACGTTCGTTGTACAAGTCTCCTCCATGACCTTTTACTTTTTCTATAGAAAGCCTTTTGCCATATTCTCCAAGTAGTATCAAAAGCTCTTGCCACAATGCTTTGTTCTCTACCGGTGTCTTGGTGCTCGTTATCCAGCCATTTTTCTCCCAGCCATAGACCCAGCTATTTAAGCCATTTACTACATATGCACTATCAGAATACACCACTACAGAGCCTTCAAACGCTCGTGTACCGGTATCAGAGAGCACTGACAACACTGCCTGGAGCTCCATTTGATTGTTGGTTGCTTTCTTTACTCCGTCGGAGAGTTCCATAGCGTCCGCCCCACCCAGCACCCCCGCCCCCCAGCCGCCCACGTGAGTGAGGCTCGCCTCCTCCTCCGCGCCTCTGCTGCGCTGGTGCCTGCGGCTCTCCTCCGCTCCTCTGCTGCGCTCCTGCCTGCGGGTCTCCTCC
>CAYHJY010000054.1:0-3664 GCA_964357135.1 uncultured Candidatus Saccharibacteria bacterium | reverse complement strand
ATAGAACAATCCCGTCCTAAGGGATTAATGTGCGTTCGATTCGTGCTAGGGACACTCTATATACTTTTATGCATCATATACTTACAACAGTTTCTGAGCCCTTGATATATCTTTTAGCTTTTGCAACGGTATTTTTAGAAACTGGTGTCGCTCCGTTCTTTTTTCTCCCTGGAGACACACTTCTTTTTAGTTTAGGGTTGTTTGCTCATCAGGGATTGATTAGGCTTGAGATTATTATCCCTGTTTTAATAATCGCGGGGTTTGTTGGAAACTTGATAGGGTATTACTTAGGAAGTTTCGTGAGAGAAAAGCACCACTCATCTCGATTACTGAGAAATATTCCTGACAAATATATAAAAAAGACCGAACTTTTTTACCAAAAGTATGGATCATGGACTATTTTGATTTCACGGTTTGTACCTGTGGTTAGAACGATAGCGCCCTTTTTGGCTGGTGTAAGTAGGATGAACTATAAGCGATTTGTTGCCTTGTCAGCTATTGGGGGTGTTATTTGGGCGAGTGTTGTTACTACAGTAGGCTTTCTTTTTGGGACATATATCGACGTTGGTCAGATAGTGTATCTTGCGGTAGGATTGATGCTTTTGGCCTCTATTCTTACGCCGTTACTGGTTTTTATTTCTCGAAAATATCTAAAATAAAGGCTAGATTTTATAGGGATTTATGATAGTATAGGTGCATGGATCCAAATATCGATGCGCGCCTTAAAAGCATTGAAGAAAAGCTTGAAAAAACCTATGATCTTGTATATCGCGTACGTCGAGTGCAGAGAAATGGTCAGCTATTCAAGGTATTCTATTGGACCATTATTATTTTGGCTACGTTTGGAGCGTTTTATTATATCCAACCGTACCTTTCACAAATGCTCGAAACGTATACTGGTATAAAAGATAGTCAGCAACAGTTTCAAAGCTCACTTTCAGATTTCAGTAGTATCAACAGCATCATCCAACAATTGAAGGGTGGGGAAGGAGTACAGTAAAATAAATAAGTAGCATCACATAATATGCTCAGATAGTTCGGTTGTAGCGTCCTCACAATTCGAATAAAATACCAAAATGTAATTACTTAGTTACATAAATGCTCAGATAGCTCAGTTGGTAGAGCGCTCCCCTGAAGAGGGAGATGTCACCAGTTCAAGTCTGGTTCTGAGCACAAATACTAAAAGACCCTCGTGTGAGGGTCTTTTAGTTAGATAGATTTGATTTTGAGCACTGTTTTTCGTCCACGGTCAGTCTTTGGGAGTTTGATCATGAGCATACCGTGTCGCTCGATAGCTTCTGAGGTGTCTATTTCTACTTCTTCTGGCAAGCTTACACTTCGAGCAAAGCTACCCCAGTACAACTCTTTGATAACATACTGATCAGGAGAAATAGAGCGGTTTTCTTCACGCTTACCTTTTATAGTTACAGTATCACGAGTGATAGTGATAGAAAGATTTTCTGGTACCACTCCAGCTATGAGGGTTTGAATGATTATTTCATTTTGTGTCTCGTAGACATCTACAGGGAGTTCGCCCACTTCTTCTTTTTGCTCTGGAACAACAACAGTGCCTGACTTTACTGGTTCGTCTTTAAGTAGCAAATTCTTTGATTCCACTACTTGTCCTGTCGGTGTACCAGAAATATCTTTTCGCGCGGGTGCTGTTGTTTCTATTTCCTCATCAGTATCATCAAATCGAAGGTTACCTGCAAGTCGTTCAAAAAATGATCTCTTTTTCATGTGTATTATTGTACCATATCAGGTCGTAGGTGAAGTGTCTCTTCTTTGGGGATACGACTGAGTTTCTCGAGAATGATCAAACTAATGATAGCTGATACCCAGAGGTAACCATAAATCTGCAAGAAACTAGCAGTGGTATTTTTGAGGATAAAAATATTGAACGTGCTGTGAAGAAGTGTCGCTCCAGCCAGCCCAAAGAGCATAAAGATCCCCCTGGTTGCTCTCGGAGCAAGTCCTACCACGATACCGATAAAGCCGCTGGCAATCACGTGGAGGAGTGTAGAACCAAAGAAGCGTAGTCCTCCAGTGAGCAACCCTGCGGTTACAGAGAAATTTATGCCTGGTTTTAAGATATAGAGCACGTTTTCTAGCGCAGCAAAGCCTAGAGCGATAGTAATGAGGTACATAGCTGGGTCGATGGCTTCGTCATTTGCGCGACTACGATAAGCAACAAGATAAAAGACAAGGAATTTCAAAGCTTCTTCGATACCAGCCCAAACGACGACACGCACCTGTGTATCAAAGATCATATCCTTGACGCCTTTTTGTAAATATCCAGCGATAAGCACCATACCGGCGCCAAGTAAAAATGAAATAAGCAAAAGAAAAAATGGTTCAGGATTTTTCTTATCACGACGAAGCCAAAAGTATAGCCAAATAAGTGACGGAACAAGCCCGGTAAAAAGAGCGAAGATTAGGTGTGAATCTGTTACGTTGTTGGCCATGGTGAAATCATGAGGAGCGATTTATCTTTATGAGGAAGTAACTGCCAAACACTTTCAGTAACAAATGGCATGAACGGGTGTAGAACAGTAATACTTTCTTGTAGTAGTGTATACAACAGTTTCTGGCGAGAGCGTTTTATTGTTGCGTCATCACTTGTAAGAAGAGGCTTACTCTCTTCAATGATGGTTGATGCCAGTGTATCCCAGATATAGTGGTAAATAGATTCTGAAGCAGTATGCAGGCTGTAAGCATCGATAGCGTCTGTTATCTTTTTTGCTTCAGCTTTCCACGAATCGTAGTGAGATTGGTCTTGGGCTGTTAAAGGAACAGAAAGGTCTAGAGCTTCAGTATTTGAAAGAATAAAACGAGTGATGTTCCAGAGCTTGTTAGCAAAAAGTTTGTAGCCCTTGATCTTATCTTCTGATATACGACTATCTGTACCTGGAGCTGTTCCTACTACGAGCGCAATACGTCCTGCATCAGCGCCATATTTAGCGGCGATATCAAGTGGATCGAGAGCATTTCCGAGAGACTTGGACATTTTATTTCCTTTACCATCACGCACTAGGCCGTGGAGGTATACCGTATGGAAAGGAATAGTACCAAGCACATACTGTGTCATGAGTATCATGCGAGCCACCCAGAAGAATAAAATATCTGGACCAGTTTCTAGAACGTTTGTAGGGTGATAGAGTTTCAAATCTTCTGTTTGCTCAGGCCAACCAAGAGTAGAAAAAGTCCACATAGCTGAAGAGAACCACGTATCGAGAGTGTCTTCGTCTTGAGTCCAACCGTCTTCTGTAGGAGCTTCTAAGCCTGTGTATGTTTCGTCTCCTTTATACCAAACAGGAACTCGGTGTCCGTACCAAATCTGTCGAGAAATACACCAGTCTTTGAGGTTGTCTATCCAGTGAAAATACGTTTTAGTAAAGAAGTCAGGAGTAATATTGATAGCGTTTTCTGCTACTGGTTCACGCATGAGCATTTTCAAAGTTTTATTGGCTCGAGTCGGTATTGGTTTATTTACATCAATAAACCATTGAAGTTTTATTTGTGGTTCAATAATGCCGCCGCCGCGGCTGTTCGTTGCAACGTTGTGTACATATTTTTCGTCCACTTTCGCGATGAGACCTTTCTTTTGCAATTTCTCCGCGATATTCACGCGCGCTTTCTTAATGTGTTGTCCCGCGAATTCACC
>CAYHJY010000053.1:0-3694 GCA_964357135.1 uncultured Candidatus Saccharibacteria bacterium | reverse complement strand
TACTCAAAGCCTTTTGAACGGTGAAGTGTCATCACTTGGATACCACTGGTTGCACCAAAAGACGCAAGTTCTACTGATTGCCCATACTCTTCAAGACGCTTTAAATACTCTACGAACTGCGCCAATGTTCCTCCAGGGTGTTTTTCTTCCCAAACTATTGCTGCATGCAAAAACGATCTAACAATTTCAGTACTAGAAAGTAATGCTTCGTGCGTCTGTGCATGTGCAATCAATAATTCATTTCCTACTGTACTGACAATCTCAGAAATACGAGCATATGAAAGTGTCTCGATCCAATGAGCGAGCTTCTTCCCCCACTTCGCTACTGAATGTTCACCAGCAAATAACGTATTCCCTGCTCCATACAAAGAAAGGTCTTCGACAGTAAGCGTTTTGTATTTTGATTCATGGAGTGCTTTGTGTGCATCAAGTGCGGGAATACCACTGTGCTGATCAAGTAAGCTCTCGGCAAGTAACACACTATTGAAAGGATCAGCGACGATATTGAGTACCCGAAAAATACTTTGTGCCTCACTTAAAGAAAAGAGTGATGAACCAAGTGACGATGATACAGGAAGCCCCATGTCGCGAAGAATACTAATAGCGCTTCTGACATGGCGGTTCTTTGGTACAAGTAATGCACACTGTTCTGGCTTCACCCCTTGTGCAATCTGCTCTTTGAAAAACATTCCGGCACCAAGAATCTCATCTCGCTCATATGAGTAATGCGAGAGCAGTATTTTTTCATTTCCTTTTGTATTACTCTTCAGTTTTTCTTTTGTCACCGAACTTTGAAGGAGTTCGTCAGCAAGTGCAAGAATCGGCGAAGTTGAACGGTAGTTTTCTGAGAGTGTGATGAGCTCTGCTTTTCCAAAGAGGGTTCCAAATTCTTCAAAATACGAAAGCGATGCACCCGAGAATCCATAGATAAGCTGTCGATCATCCCCTACAACAAAGATATTTGGCATCTCTACCCCACGCCATACTGCTTTCAAAAATGCATTTTGTACACCACTTGAGTCTTGATGCTCATCAATAAGGACGTATTGGTATGTCTCTCGAATATCGTCTCGCGCATCTTCTGACAGCTCCACAATCTTTACTGCGTACTCAAGGACGTCATCATAGTCCATGAATCCTTGTTCCTTTTTTACTTCTTCATACAGACGATAAAATTCCACCACCTCTTTTGTTCGCTCCAGCGATTCAATCTTTTTTTCTATTTCTTTTTTGAGCTGCCCCTTACTTTCTCCACGACTTGAAATACTTTCTGGATCTTCTTTTAAAGAAACAATTTCTGCGTCTACTTCTTCAAGAAATATTGCGGGCGTCATTCTCTCTCGCTTCAAGATAGAAATAAGCCCTTTCAAATCACTGAAGTATTGGGATGGGTTGGTACGCGGACGAATATACTCCCATTCATAATCATGGAGTAGTTGATCTACCAACAGAATTGCTTCGGTATCGTCGAGTGATGCTGGTGCTCGATCAAAATCAAGTACGCTGTAGTATTTCTCTACGATATTTCCTGCAAATGAGTGGAAGGTGCTGATCTGTACCTCTCTGGCAGTGCTACCAATATACGACTCAAGACGAGCACGCATAGCGGCAACACCACTACGGGTAAACGTGAGACAAAGCACAGCATCAGCCCCCACATCGGTCTTTTTGAGGATATGAGCGATACGAAGTGCCAAAACCTGCGTCTTTCCGGTCCCCGGGCCTGCCACCACCATTACCGGCCCTTCGGTTGTATCAACCGCTTGTTTTTGAGCAGTATTTAAATGCTCATATGCCTCAACGTAGCGTTCCATTCCTTTATTTTAGCACGAGGTTAACACCCGACTCATCTGGTATACTTGCCGGATGGAACTACAACGAATTATCTTTATTTCTGTTATCAGCGTCACGACTTTTGCGCTGTCACTCCTTACTGCACGGATTTATGCACTTGGACTTAAAAGTGGTACACAAGGGATACGCATCGCAACAATTATTGGAGTAGTGTTTCCTCTTATATTTATTGGGGCAAACATTTTAGGGAGATATAGTGATGGAACACTCGCTCGTATGATTAGCATCTTTTCTGACACACTGGGAGGTATTGGTTTGTATGTATTTACCACAAGTATTGTCCTAGGAGTGGTACTCTTTATAGGGCACCTTTTTGATCATGATATTCCTAAGACTGTTTCTCTAGTATTTCTGACTATTGCCGGGATACTGAGCGTCACAGGATTGATTCAAGCCCGAATGATAAAGGTTGTCGCCTATACGGTACCGCTGTATGAAGCCCCACAATCGTGGGATGGTAAACGGGTGGTCCTCGTCTCTGATACACACTACGGCCTAGTAAACTACACACGATTTTCAAAAAAAATAACCGACAAAATACTCTCTCTTGATCCTGACTTTATCATGCATGCTGGTGATCTCTATGACGGACCAACGATTGACACAGCACCCCTCACAAGTGATTGGAAACGACTCACTGAACAATTTCCTGTGTTTTTTGCACCAGGAAATCATGAAGAGTATGGGCCATATAGCGAATTTCTCACCTCAGCAAAAAATGCCGGGTTTACCGTACTTGATGATAAAAAAGTGCTTTATGAAGGAGTACAAATTGTAGGAATCACCTATCGAGATAAAAGAAATGAAAAAAGCGCCGCTGACGCACTCCGTGGAATTGAACTTGATAAAACTATTCCTACTATCTTTATCAACCACCCTCCAACATTTCAAACAAGTGCTCTTGAAAACGGTATCGATCTTATGGTATCTGGACACACCCACCGAGGACAGCTATGGCCGATTCGCTACATCGTACGGGCAATATATGGAAAATATAGCTACGGACTAAACACAGATGATACCCTAACAACTATCACCACAAGTGGTGTTGGTACAGCTGGTCCACCTATGCGACTTTTTAACACTCCTGAACTAGTAGTAATTACGTTTAAGACTAACTAACCATTTTTGCAGAAGGTAGGAGATTCGCCCGCGACTCTTACCTCGTCAGCCACTCGGCTCGGTCTGGGCACCACCTCGTGGTTTCGCCTGCTGGCTCAACATCACTCCGGTGTTCGAATCTAATCAAAAAATATAACTATTTTGCAGAAGGTAGGAGATTCGAACTCCTGAGGGCTGTAACACCCTGCCACCTTTCCAAGGTGGTGCACTCGACCACTATGCGACGCCTCCGTTATTGGAATAATATCACTACAGAAAAACTTGGCACTCGACCACTATGCGACGCATCGTCGTGCTGTCGAGTGCGACGCCTCCTGCTTCAGGACCCTGTCGATGTCCGTATGAATTGTTATAACAGAAAACTAAAGATTGCGAAATGCTTTTTCTATCTCTCGATTAGGATCGGCTTCCCATGCTTCTTTTAAAGAAAATTCTCCGTGTTTTCCTTGTTCTTTTGCAACATAAAGCGCATAGTCGGCATAATTTTTAATCTCTGCCATAGTTGGATGCTGTTCGAGCGTTGTGTACTTATCATCACCAATGTGACCTTCGCCATCTATCGTAACAACTCCTATGCTTGCCGACGCATTTACGCGATACGTAGGATATTCTTCGCGCATTGTGCCATTTATATCCTCGATAATCGTACGAATATGGACAGCCGTCTTCTTCGCCCCGTCGGCAGTAGAACCAAAGAGAAAGACTGAAAATTCATCTC
>CAYHJY010000052.1:0-3709 GCA_964357135.1 uncultured Candidatus Saccharibacteria bacterium | reverse complement strand
GGCGGTATTGCCTGGGGACTTGATCGTTTCCTCATGCTTCTATTGAACGAGCCAAATATTCGTGAAGTTATTGCATTTCCAAAGACGGGAGAAGGGAAGGATCCAATGATGCAGGCTCCGTCATCAGTATCAGAAAAACAATTGGATGAGCTCCATATAGTCCTCAAAAAACCTAAGAATTAAAAGCTAAAAAAGCAGGTCGAAAGACTTGCTTTTTTGATCAGAAAATGGTATAAAATGAGTGTAAGAGATTATTTTCATCTTTTACAGCAGTTCTTATACATAAAAGAACAACAACAATTTGGGGAGTAAGACTGTTCGCAGTTTAACTCACGGCACTACAAGCCCTCAAATTGGCGTGATCATAATGTATTACTCAGCTTACGCTGACGCCATCGATCACTTTTTTCTTAGGTATAGATATCTTCTTCTATACCAACCCGATTCCTCATTTGAGAAATCAACCTGTTCTTTCATCAAATTCTTTTTTGTTCTTTTTCTTCTTTTTATACAATTTCATATCACATCGCCCCACGGCCATTTTCTCTTTGAGAAAATGGCCGGAATCTTTTTATACAGGTATACTATAAGCATTAAATGACCACTGAAACCCATCAATTTCATATTAAACAAGAGTCCTATGAAGGGCCGATTGAGGTGTTGCTTGAGCTTATCGAAAAGAGGAAGGTGTTTGTAAACGATATCTCTCTCGCTACTGTTACAGACGATTTTATTTCATACATACAAACCAAGGGCATGCAGCCTGAGCATGTGGCGTCATTTCTCTCTGTGGCTGCCACACTGCTTCTTATCAAGGCGCGTTCACTTCTTCCAAACTTAGAGCTCACCACTGAAGAAACAGCGTCCATCACCGAACTCGAACGACGGATCGCACTGTACCAACTCATCACGGAGGCTTCTAAGTGGTTGGCGGCCAAGTATGGCAAGAAGATAGCGTTTGAAGGTGCACCACGAATGAGCGGCGTAGTATTTGCCCCAGATCCTGCTCTTAGTGTCGATATGCTCGCTAGACTGATCGATCAAGCGGTTGTTCGTGTACCACCACCAGCACCAAAAAAACCTGAAGCCCGAGTATTTAAAACTATTTCTATTCGTGAAGTGCTCGATACACTGCATGATCGTATTCAAAAAGCGCTGACCTCAATCAATTTTTCTGATATTGTTGTTCATTCACCAGATGGGGATGATAAGAGTAAAAAAGTCTATGTGATAGTCTCATTTCTTGGTATGCTAGAGCTAGTTCGTCGTGGATTTGTCGATGCAGAGCAGGAAGGAAACTTCGAAAACATTCGTCTTCAAAAACAAGAACAATCAGAACCCGTAGATAGCGAAACAGCAGAATCTTCATATGAATAATCTTTCAACACAAATAGAAGCACTCCTCTTTGCTACTGCTGATCCGCAGTCTAAAAAAACGCTCTCTAGTAGACTCGGTGTTTCTATCGAAGAAATATCTTCTGCGCTTACTGAGCTTGAATCCTTGCTCGAAGGCCACGGCATGATGCTAGTACGAGAAGGTGAAGAGGTAACGCTCGCGACTCGCCCTGAGCATAGCAGTCTGATCGAAACGATTCGCAAGGAAGAGCTTTCAAAAGAGCTGTCAAAAGCGAGTGCTGAGACGCTTTCGATCATTGCATATCACGCCGGGATTTCGAAAGCACAGATAGAATTCATCCGTGGGGTGAATGTATCGTACTCACTCCGAGCACTTTCTATGCGAGGACTTATCGAGGGACGGGGAATAGGGCGGGCCGTAGGATATTATCCAACGCTACAGCTACTTGAGCATTTCGGCGTATCAAAAATAGAAGAACTCCCGCAGTATGTCGAGACCGCAGAGAAGATTACTAAGTTATTAACAGAAGAACAATCAGAATAATATGATGTTAAATGTTGTTAAAATTTTTCTTCCGACTGCGCTCACGTTTGCTATTGGTATCTTACTGACACCGAGACTTACTGCGTTGATGTACAAACACAAACTCTGGCGAAAGAAAAAGAGAATCGATGCTGAAGATATGGTCAACGATACACTATCAAAACTAAATGATGGTGTGGCTGAAACATCGACACCACGAGTAGGGGGGATCATTATCTGGTTGTCGGTTACGATTTCTATTGTGATTATGTGGCTTATTTCCAAGGCCTTTCCGTCTGATCTTTCAACGAAGCTCGACTTTTTGAGTCGTGGGCAAACACTGGTACCGTTGGCGTCACTCCTCCTTGGTGCTTTTATCGGACTAGTGGATGATGCGGCTCAAATACGAGGGGTGGTAGAGAAGCTCAGCCATCGCAAGATGAAAATCCTGACCGTTATTGGTCTCGGGGTACTGATCGGTGCTTGGTTTTATGTGAAGCTTGGTATCACAAGTGTCGCTATACCTTTTACAGGAACAGAGTTTTATTTAGGAATACTTTTTATTCCATTTTTTATTACGGTGTTGCTCGCAGTATTTTCAGGGAGTGTCATCGATGGCATGGATGGTCTTGCTGGGGGAGTACTCGCTATTATTTTTGCAGCCTATGCCGCTATTGCCTTTGGGAAAAATTTGGTTGATATTGCCGCGTTGTGTGGAGTGGTTTCTGGAGCGATCTTGGCATTTTTGTGGTTTAACATTCCACCGGCACGATTTTATATGGGAGAGACTGGTATCTTGGGACTTCTTGTTGTTTTGACTGTTGTCGCTTTTCTTACCGATACAGTACTCTTGTTGCCATTGATCGCACTTCCTCTGGCTGCTACAACAGCTTCAAATATTATTCAAATTACTAGTTACAAATATTTTGGTAAGCGACGAGTATTTAAAATCGCGCCACTTCACCATCATTTTCATGCACTCGGCTGGTCTCGAGAAAAAGTAGTGATGCGGTACTGGGTAGTATCAGTGGTCTGTGCAGTTATGGGTGTTGTTATTGCGCTTATTAGTTAAGAGTGTGTTTTCATGCAAGCGATAAAAGAATTTTTCTTCAAAAAACAAAAACCCTTTGATAAATATTTCTTTTGGATTGTTATTCTTATTGCGGGTATGGGGCTACTTTTTTTTGTTTCAGCGTCTTTGGGTATCTTGGCGCGTAGCGAAGACAAGTTTTATGGCGTACTCTTCAACCAAATCATTTTTGGTTTTGTCGGAGGTCTTATAGCACTATGGTTGTGTGCCCGTATCCCGTATGTCTTTTGGCGTCGGTATGCGTTTTATTTATTTCTTGGAGCGTTGGCTCTGACGGTGTCGGTATTTATTCCAGGGTTTGGATTTGAACACGGTGGTGCGCGTCGCTGGATATCGGTCGGCTCAGTGTCACTGCAACCAGCGGAGGTATTGAAAATAGCATTTGTCATTTATTTTTCTGCGTGGCTTGCGTGGACTCGAAAGCGCCAGGAAGATGT
This sequence comes from uncultured Candidatus Saccharibacteria bacterium, assembly GCA_964357135.1. Taxonomy (GTDB): domain Bacteria; phylum Patescibacteriota; class Minisyncoccia; order Phycocordibacterales; family UBA9973; genus UBA4124. The sequence goes on along the minus strand of CAYHJY010000052.1, from coordinate 303 downwards.
TAAGTTTCGTATTTTACCGCTTGTCATCATGCTTGGTATTGTGGCGCTCGCTCTGTTGCGACAGCCTGATACAAAAAGTTTGATCCTTATCACTGCAGCGGCTTGCGGTATGCTCTTTACCTCCGGTGTTTCGTGGAAAAAAGTTATTGCGCTGATCCTCTTTGGCATGATGGCGATCACTGCGCTTGCATTTATCCGTCCATATGTGATGGAGCGTATCAAGACGTTTATCAACCCGGCCAGCGATCCTCGTGGTGCCTCATACCAACTACAACAATCTCTGATCGCAATCGGATCAGGAGG
>CAYHJY010000051.1:0-3721 GCA_964357135.1 uncultured Candidatus Saccharibacteria bacterium | reverse complement strand
ATCTACACTATTTCCCTTCACGACGCTGTTCCGATCTAGCAAGTCCGATAAGCTCCTCCGCACTCATCGTGGCAAGCCACTCGCTATTGTAGTGCACCTCTGCTTTCGAAATATCAATAATCTTCCCTAGCTGATCTAGGTAGTGCTCCATATTTTTCTTTACATCTTCGCGGGTCAACATCGGTCTTTTCGAAAGCTTATCAGATGGGTCACCGATGGTAGCAGTAAAATCTCCTATAATAAGTACCGCGGTATGACCAAGGTCCTGGAATGCGCGAAGCTTCCGAAGTGGAATCGCCCGCCCAAGATGAATCGCTGGTGCAGTAGGATCGATACCAAGCTTCACACGCAATACACCCCCAGACTGTAAGCGAGACTGGATGTGTTCTCGGTCGATAATATCTTCTGTCCCTCTCTTGAGAATCTCTTCTATCTGTGGTATTGTTTTTTCCTTCATAAAAACATTTTTACTCTACCATATATAGCGAAAATACAATATAATGAAGCAAAATATGAAAAAAAGTTTACTCAAAAGAACCCTTCTGTGGCTCCTCGTAGCCGGAGGTTCTATTGGCGCACTTACTGCGCTCATTCTTGTGTATTTTGTACTTACCCTATCTCTCCCCGATCTCACGAATCCTGACAGTCACCGAGTCACACAGTCAACAAAAATCTATGACCGCACGGGAGCGGTACTCCTCTACGATATCCATGGTGAAGAAAAGCGCACAGTCATTCCTTTTGATGAAATACCAAAGAATGTAAAAAATGCGGCTATCGCGCTTGAGGATGACCAATTTTACAACCACCACGGAGTACGTCCTTTTGCAATTTTAAGGGCGTTTATCGCAAATATTCTTCACGGAAACATACAACAAGGTGGATCCACTATCACCCAACAGCTTGTAAAGAAAACCTTTTTGACAGACACCCAGACTATCACCAGAAAACTAAAAGAGGTAGTTTTGGCTCTTAAGGTAGAACGACAATATTCAAAAGATGAGATCTTAAACCTCTATCTCAACCAAATATCCTACGGAAGCTCTGCGTATGGCATCGAGGCCGCTGCGCAAACTTTTTTCAGCAAACATGCGAAGGATCTCTCTCTAAAGGAGTCTGTATACCTTACATCTCTCCCTAACGCTCCGAGCTATCTTTCTCCCTGTGGAAAACATCGTGACAAACTCGATGAACGCGCAAATTTTGCGCTTTTACGTATGCGTGACTTAGGATATATATCTCAAAAAGAATATGACGATGCGATAGAGAACGCCGTGCAATTTCAAGGTTCATGTTATCAAGGCATTACTGCACCGCATTTTGTCATCGAAGTACGAGAACTACTCAATGAAAAGTTTGGAGAAGACGTGGTAGAGCGAAGTGGATTTAAGGTCACTACCACACTCGATGCGGAGCTTCAAAAAAAAGCTGAGGAAGTAGTAAAGAATTTTTCTGAAACAAATAAAACGAGTTACAACGCGCACAACGAAAGTGTCGTCGCGATAGATCCAAAAACAGGAGATATTCTTACACTTGTTGGATCAAAAGATTACTTCGGAAAAGCGGAGCCGGACGGTTGTGTTTCAGGAAGCACCTGTCTTTTTGACCCTCAGGTAAATATTGCGACAAGATTCAGACAGCCAGGATCTGCATTTAAACCATTTGTATACGCGACTGCATTCAAGAAAGGATTCACACCCGAGACAGTACTCTTCGATCTCTTTACGGAGTTTGCCCCCGCATGTCCTGCAAATGGAAGTAATCAAAGTGATCAGTGCTACCATCCACAAAATTACGACAACAAATTCCGTGGACCTATTTCTTTACGAGAAGCGCTCGCCCAATCACTCAATATTCCTGCAGTAAAAACACTCTATTTAGCAGGAATAAAGGAGTCTATTTCAACTGCCCAAGATGTTGGAATCAATTCACTCGATGACCCTAAAAGACTTGGCCTTACACTGGTATTGGGTGGTGGAGAAGTCTCCCCTATGGAGCTCACATCCGCATATGGAGTATTCGCAAATGATGGGGTGAAAAACCCATACCGATCCATACTCAAGATAGAAGATAGTTCTGGGAAGACACTCTTTGAAGCAGAACAAAATAGCGCGGAAGTACTCAATCCAAATATTGCTCGAGCTATCAATAGCATCCTCTCTGATAACAGGGCGAGAACGCCTGCGTTTGGAGACAGCTCAGCACTCCACTTTCCAGGAAAATCTGTTGCAGTAAAAACAGGAACGACAAACGACTACAGAGACGCGTGGGTGGTTGGATACACGCCAAATATCGTCATAGGTGCATGGGCAGGAAACAATAATAATACTCCGATGGAGAAAAAGGTTGCTGGATTTATCATAGCCCCCCTGTGGCATGAAATAATGGACTGGGCGACAGCAAAAACCCCTCAAGAAGATTTTATCGACTACACGCCATTTCCTACACCAAAACCAATACTCCGTGGAGAATGGCGTGGAGGAAAAGAATATATTGTTGATAAAATTTCAGGAAAACTTGCGACAGAATTTACCCCTAAAGAACTTCAGGAGAAAAAAGTAGTTCCGGAGATACACTCTATATTATATTGGCTCGATAAAGACAATCCTCTCGACTCATCAGGAAATACTAATGATCCCCAATTTACCAATTGGGAATATGCGGTGCGACAATGGGCTTTTAGTGAAGGATTAAAAGATCAGAATGATTCTGTCATACCAAAAGAAATCGATAATATTCACACAAGTGAAACAGTACCGAAAATAACTCGTATCGTACTCACTCCAGAAAGACAGCCATACGCTGCGGATAAAGATATCACTGTACAGCCTATTATTGATAGTAAATTTGGGACTGCGCAGATTGATTACTTTCTTAATGGAGAATACCAAGAAACAAAGAAGATACCTCCATTTCTTTTCTCTTTCAATACAAAATATATAGAGATTTCTGGTGGAAAAATAAAAATCACCCTCAAGCTATACGACGCAATAGGAAATACTACTGAATATTCACAGGATATCTCAGTCAATCAGTAGCTATATATTTCTCATAGGCATCGCGAGGTAAATATATGAGTTATCTCCTTTATTTTTAATAATAATAGGAGACTGCTCTCCATTGAGAGAAAGATACACATACTCTGTCTTACTCTGAGCGATACCATCTACGAGATACCTCCAATTGAACTTCACTGTAATCTCATCTCCTTGAATAGTCGCGGGAAGCTCCGACATATGATCCCCCGTATCCTGCGAGGATGTCTTTAGTGTAATTCCCTTCTTTGGTGAAAATGAGAGTGAAAGTTCATGAAGCCTTCCACTCAAAACACTGGCGAGTTTAATCGCACTTAATATATCGTGTCTTTTTACCACAATCTCTGTTTTTGTCTGTTTGGGAATAATCTGATCATAATCAGGAAAATTACCTTCAGTGAGACGAGATATGAAATGAATAGATTTATTCTTTAAAACAAGTTGATGCTTATTGAAGTAGAGAATTATATCCTTGTCTTCCGCACCCAATAGGCTCTCAGGCTGCTGTATTGCGTCTAGGAGCCTCAAAAGTTCAATAACAGTACCTTGGGGTATTAAAAGAGAAATCTGCTCTTGGAAGTTAATATTTTGCATTGTCTCTTGCTGTTCACTGAGACGGAAAGAGTCTGTCGCTGCGAATTTAATTGTATTCTTAAAGATCTTCACGCAAACACTCGCGAGCTCTG
>CAYHJY010000050.1:0-4053 GCA_964357135.1 uncultured Candidatus Saccharibacteria bacterium | reverse complement strand
GCTTGACCCACCCTCCCGTTCGCGCGCACGCAAAACCCCGCTCGCAAGGACGAGAGGGATGCGAGCGGGACTCCCTAAAAAATAATAAGTTAATGCAGATTAGTTGGGCACATCAAAGATTTTGCTCAGCTGAGATTTTTTCTTTGGTGTCTTTCGTTGGAGATATATCGTGTATTTCATTAGGGGTAATAATTATGAACCCTTTAACAACTCTATCTGGCAGTATGGACTTTATCCATTTAACAGCTTCATCAAAGTCTTGTCCGGAAGTGACATAGGATACTACTCCTTTTATTTGATACCCCATCATCTTTCTCCAACACACAAGTGCAACGCTTCCATTTTCTAATATATTAGAGAGCGTCTTATCCATAAAATAATTAATAAGCCAAATTTTACCTTCTATTATTTTAATCGAGGAAACAGGAACGACATTTAGATTATCGTTCGAATATGTCGCCAAAGCTTTTGCTTCGGCAGACAGTATGAATTCTTCAATGTGTTTTTCCATAGTTTTATGCTTCGCACGAAATGCATACATTTTTAGGTTCATCTTGGTCGACCTCTTTTTGTTTTAAATTAACTTCTTTAAGTTTTTTACGTCCAAACTGCTGGGCAGCATTCATGCTATGTTGATAATAAAACGTTTTGATACCACGTTTCCATGCATGAAGATATAAAGCGTTTACTTCTTTTGCTGGAGTTGAGGGATCAATCATAAGATTGAGCGATTGCCCTTGATCTATGTATTTTTGTCTTTCAGCCGCCTGCTCAATAATTACTTTTTGGTCAAATTCAGCAAATGTTTTAAAAATCTCTTTCTCTCTATCTGTAATTTCTGAAAGATGTTGTACTGAACCGTCATTTTCTCTTATGCCTTGCCAAATCTCTCTGGTATTTAGCCCTTTTTCTTCTAGAAGTTTTTCAAGTAAAGGGTTTTTAATAGTAATTTTCATTTTATCAATATCTTTGACATAACAGTTTGACCACAAAGGTTCTATACTCTGAGATACTTGTCCTAAAATAAAAGCAGAGGAGGTGGTAGGAGCAACAGCAAGGAGTGTAGTGTTCCTTCTACCGTATCCTATAAGTATTTCTGGCTCGCCATACTCTTTTGCAAGTTTTTTTGATGCGTCATAACATTGTTTGTGGAGATTTTCAAATATTTCTTCATTAATATTATGTGCCTCAATACTCTCAAGAGGAATCATTTTACTTTGAAGATAAGAATGCCACCCAAGAACCCCGAGACCGAGTGCTCGGTTTGTTTTTGCGAAGTTGTACGCACGTTCCATAAAAAGAAATGCTTGTTTCTTTTGCGTTTCTCCACTGTTGCGAAAATCTTCTAATCTACTAATAAAATCGCTCATTACTGCATCTAAAAAATAAACAAGTGTTTCTACTGCATCTGTATTTTTCCATTCATTGTAATAAAGAAGATTCATTGAGGAAAGATCACAAACAACTGACCAATTTTCATTAGAAGGAAGTAATATTTCCGAGCATAAATTACTTGCGTATATCTTTAGATTTTTGTCTTTGTAAACATCTACTGTATTTCTGTTCACAGTATCGGTAAATAAAATATATGGATATCCTATCTGACTTCTTCTTTGTAATACTTTAGCCCAGATATCTCTTTTTTCTTGATCTCCATCGATCATATCATTTAGCCATTTATCCGTAACAGTAACACCGTAGGTCAATTCTTGAATAGGATTTCCTTCTGTGCCGATTTCTAAAAACTCGTGAATGTCTTTGTGTTCTAGTGGGAGATATGGTGCAAAATGACCACGCCTGACAGAACCTTGACTTACAACATTTACCATTGTTTCAAAAAGTCTCATAAAGTGAACCGATCCAGAAGAAACACCGTTATCTTTGATACTCGCTCCACGAGGGCGCAGATCACCAAAATAACCCGCCGTACCTCCGCCATATTTACTCATCATGCCCACTTCTGCTTCGGTAAAAAGTATTTGTCCCATATCATCTCCAACATAAGAAGAAAAACAACTAATGGGAAAACCTTTAGTTAGGCCAAAATTTGACCAAACAGGAGACGCGAGAGAATAGTATCCCTGTGACATGTATTCATAAAATTTGTCTGCGAAACCTTTTTTATTAAGAATACGTTCTGCTGTGTTTGCAATCTCACGTATTCTTTCCTCGGCGGTTACTCCTTCTGCAAGATATCCTTTTGCTAAAAATAATTTACTCTGTTCATTGAGCCATTTCATATATATAAAATATTTAGAATAAGTCGTCACCTGTGACGCTTTGATTTCTTTTATTGTAATTAATCGACCTTTTTACGAAGAAATCTCCATGCTTCGTGGCAATAACTTCATCATCAAACCAATCAGTTTTCTCTAAAAGGGCTTTATCGACTTCAAATATTCTAGAGATACCGATACTTGCGAGGGAGTTGTTAAATCTATTTTTTATGAATTCAAGTACTACATTCTTTGGTATAAAATCAATTTCTCCCATTTCAAGTATCCAATCAACAACTTTCTTTTCTGATTCGAATGCTTCCTTGCAGGACTCGATAATGATGTTTTCGTAATCTTTATCAAACCATTCCGGGTGCTCACTCTTTATGACGTTTATAACATCAATACCGAACAAACCGTGTATTTGTTCTTCTTTAGAAGTTGCCTCGACAGCATTTGAGATTCCTTTGAAAATATTCTTATGTTTATTAAATGACATAATAATAAGAAATTGAGAAAATAATGAAACATGTTCGATAAAAAGAGAAAAAAGTAAGATAGATTGAGCATACTCTCTAGGATCCTCACTTCGAGCATTTTTTATTGCTTTTTCAAGATATCTGACACGCTCAATAAGCGGAGGAATTTCTTTTATTTTTTTAAATTCTTCATTCAGCCCAAGTATCTCAAGCAAATGAGCGTACGCGTCCATGTGCCTAACTTCGCTTTCAGCAAAAGTAAATCCAACAGCGCCAATTTCAGGCTTCGGCATTTTTTTATATATATCACCCCAAAATGTTTTAACAGTAACTTCGATCTGAGCTATAGCAAGCATTGCATTTTTTATCGCATTTCTCTCTTTTTCATTTACATTTACTTTAAAGTCCTGTATGTCGCTGGTGAAATTAAATTCTGTATGAATCCAGTATGAATGTCGTATTGCACTTACATATTCATATAACTCGGGATATTCGTAAGGTTTTAAATTAGTTCTTTTTTTAAAAATGTCACGTTTCCGCATCTCTGCTCTTTGCTGTCTATACAAAATGTATGACTTTGCAACATCAAAAAATTCCTTTTTCATTAATTCTTGTTCAACGATATCTTGAATCTTCTCAACGCTCGGGTATTTTTCTTCAGGGTCATGATTTTTCTCAATATCAAGAAGTACACTTTTGACAACGAATTTCGCGTCGTCTAAACTTCCCTTATCCACAGAGAGCATTGCCTTGTAAATTGCTTGAATTATCTTTTCTGTATCAAAAGATTGAATGGCACCATCACGCTTGATGACATTTTGAGTATAAGATGTATTGTTTTCTGTGTTTGACATAGTTTTTATTTCTTAATTATGTTATATTGATAATGGTCTATACATATTAACATAGATACTCATCTATATGAAAGCAAAAAAAGATACAAAAACACATCAGACTGCAAAAGAAAATAAAAGTCAAAAAAAGACATATCCTATCCCGATTTGGGTGCCGGTTTCTTCTATGTCCGAAGAGGAATTATGCCCAGATTGTTTCAAGGTTGTTGGCGAAAGAAGTCGCTATAATTTGGTTTGTATACTTGGTAAATCAAAAAATGGTCAAACAGTTACAGAGTTGACGAATAAGATGTCTCTAAGACAACCCACTATTACTCATCATCTTAAAGTTCTCCAATCAGTAAATGCTGTGCATGCAAAAGTATCTGGGCGTGAGAAATATTTTACTTTAAACCGTGAAGCTCACTGTTTCGAGGATTGCAAAATACCTTATAAATAATATAAACACTAATTTTATATGTTCAAATACCTTATTTTTGAAATGATATCTGGAATAGTAGGATT
>CAYHJY010000049.1:0-4101 GCA_964357135.1 uncultured Candidatus Saccharibacteria bacterium | reverse complement strand
TTCTATCGTCGCAGCGACCCGCCAGACCCTTATAAACGGCCTCTGGGTCCTTGGTATCGAAACACCTGAAAAGATGTAGTGATATACTTCTTGTATGGATAAAGAACTACATCGTATAGCTATTACAGGGATTATTTATAACGAAGAGGGTAAGTATTTGGTCACAAGGCGTGCTCTTACTAAAAAGGCACATCCAGGAATGTGGACTGTTCCAGGAGGTGGAATAAATATCGATGATTATGTCGATACACCCATAACTCATGGTACAAACGGATGGTATAACATTGTTGAGAAAACACTAAGAAGAGAGATTTTTGAAGAAGTAAATATTGAAGTGGAAAAACCAGAATATCTGCTTGATCTTACGTTTATTCGTCCAGATAATATACCCGTGCTTGTACTTAGTTATATGTGTAAGTATAAAAGTGGCGAGGTGAAAATTGACAACGATGGTGGTGATACTATTGATGCTATTTGGGTAACTTCGGAAGAAGCAAAAGCCTATGATCTAATACCAGGAATTCTTGAAGAAATAGAAATGGTGGACAATATACTCAAGAAACGATAGGATGAGTGTCTATGACACACCCGAAAGAAGAAAAAACATATGTAATGATCAAGCCTGATGGCGTACAAAAAGGTTTGATAGGAGAGATTATTAAGCGTTTTGAACAAAGAGATCTCAAGATTGTAGCACTTGAAATGTTTATGCCTACACTTGAAAAGATTGATAGCCATTATCCAAAAGATGAAGCTTGGATTACAAGGTTGGGAGAAAAAACTAAAAATACTTATGATAAATATGGTCTTAGTATGATGGATGACTATGGTACTGATGATCCAAAAGTCATGGGCCCTCAAGTTCGTCAATGGCTTATGGACTATATGGTAAGAGCACCGCTCGTAAAAATGATTGTCCAAGGAGTTCACGCGGTTGATGTGGTTAGAAAAATTGCCGGTGTAACTATGCCTTATCTTGCTGACATGGGAACTATTCGAGGAGATTTTTCAATTGATAGTCCTGTTATTGCAAATAAAGAAAAAAGAGCAATTGCAAATATACTTCACGCCTCTGAAACACCTGAAGAAGCTATTCATGAGATTAAACACTGGTTCGGAGATATAAAACCTATGGACTATAAACGTCACGGTGTAGATGCATAGTCCGTTCGACAGTACATTTTCTCACTGTCTATATTGTCACAAAGACTGTTTCGTCTATAATGAAAGTACGGCTATTTAAAATTAGTACCTAGAACAATTTTTGTATGGGATTTCGCGTGGCATTATGAAGAGCCAGAATTATATTTATATTCTTTTGACTCCTCTAGTGTCCAGAAGACCCACTTGGCTTCCAAGCTAAGGTACTAATTTCCAAATAGCCGTAAGAAAAAACCCTTTTAAGTAAGGGTTTTTTCTATTTTAAACTTGTCATGAGATAATACTGGTATGAATCACGTACAAAACTGCAGTTTGTAGTTAGTCGATGATATAATTTATCTATGTTTATAAGGCTAATCAAAAAAACAGGAGATAAATACCTGTTTTGTGCGTGATGAATAAAAAGCTTCTTTTATCAGCATGTTTACTCGTCCTCTTTATATGGCTAGTAAATACCAGCGCTAGCTATTTTTATTGGTATAGCGCTATGTGGTGGTTCGATATACCGATGCACATCATGGGCGGTATGTTCCTCGGACTTCTGGCAGGAGCGTTGTTTTTCAAAAAGATACGCACTCTGTCTAACAAGGAGGCGTTGGTGGTTATTCTTCTTTTTGTGTTGATCGTTGGGCTTGGATGGGAGGTATTTGAATATGTTGTTCAAACAATAATCAAAGGACAGCAGCTGGCAAGCATTCCAGATTCAGTCAAAGACATGGTAATGGATTTGTTGGGTGGGCTACTCACATCACTCTTTGTGCTTCGCTCAATAAAACGGTACAATAAGGCACATGCGAACTAACTCTAGCGAATCAAGTGCAGACAAAAAATTAAAAATTACTTTTGCTGGCGGAACCGGCTCAGTAACAGGCGCTAACTTTCTTGTTGAAGCAGTAGGGTTAGACAGTGGAATAAAATTTTTAGTGGACTGCGGCCTTGAACAGGGGACAAAAATGGCTGACGACAACAACTGGGCACCATTTCCGTATGATGCTTCAACTGTAGATATGCTTTTTATTACGCATGCACACATTGACCACATCGGACGTATTCCTAAACTGATTTATGATGGGTTCAAAGGTACTATTTATTCAACCATCCCTACGAAAGATATCACTGAGCTCATGCTCGACGACACAGCACATATACTTGGAAAAGGTGACAATGAGCTCCTAAAAAAGATTTACACTGAGGCCAATATTAAACAAGCACTTTCTCAGTGGAAAGTTATTGACTACCATCAAGATCTCACTGTTGGGCCGTTTATTTTTCGCTATCGAGATGCGGGGCACGTGCTTGGATCCGGAATGCTTGAGCTTATTTATAACAACAAAAAGATTATCTTCACTGGGGATCTTGGTAACTCTCCATCGCCACTTCTTCGAGACACTGAGACGCTCAAGAATGTAGACTATATGCTTATGGAAAGTGTGTATGGTGATCGTAACCATATGGCTCGGGATCAGCGTCGTGTTCGTCTGGAGGCGGTGATCGAAGACAACTATAAACGAAAGGGAACACTTATCGTGCCGACATTTTCTTTGGAACGATCTCAAGAACTCTTGTTCGAGATAAATGAATTGGTTGAGAATAAGCGTATTCCACAGATGCCAATCTTTTTTGATAGTCCACTCGGTATTCGTCTGACAAAAATATATCGACAGTTCGGACAATACTTTAACGATTTTGCTCGAAAGCAACTTGGAGAAGGTGATGACATCTTTAATTTTCCTGGGCTCAAGTCGACCTTACTAACAGAAGAATCAAAAGAGATTTTGAAAGAAGTAAATCCAAAAATTGTCATAGCGGGAAGTGGCATGAGTAACGGTGGGCGGATACTTCACCATGAAGCCAACTATCTTCCAGATCCTAACAACACACTACTTCTCACGGGCTATCAATCACAGGGGACACTCGGTAGGTTGATACAAGATGGTGCAAAAAGTATTCGCATCAACGGACAGGAGATAGTTGTCAGGGCACATATTGAATTCATCGAAGGCTATTCTGGGCACAAAGATTCTGATCACCTGATTTCATTTGTTGAAAATACCGCAGATACCTTGAAGGCGGTTTATGTGGCGATGGGTGAGCCAAAGAGTTCATTGTTCCTGACACAGAGACTTCGAGACTATCTTGGGGTTATGGCCTACGCTCCCGAGCAGAACGATGTAGTAGAATTAGATTGTAATTAAAGAAAAGAAGTATCTATGGAAAATAACGACAAACACGGACATTTGAAAATAAAGCTTGGAGTAAGTGGTGCTGCTGAGACAGGCCACTGCGGTCTTGATGCGCTTGATAAAGCGAAAGAGCTCGGACGAGAAATTATTCGCCAGGGCGGTATTTTGGTAACTGGTGCGACAACAGGATTCCCTCTATGGAGCGCCATGGGTGCTAAAGAAGAACACGGTATCTCGATAGGGCTCTCTCCCGCAACTGATGCTCGTGATCACGTAGAAGGGTATCGATTGCCACTCGACTATATGGACCTAATCATTTACACCGGTTTCGGATTCCCGGGGCGAGACTTACTCTTTACCCGTAGTTGTGAAGCCCTATTTATCGGATGTGGGCGTATTGGCACCATTCATGAATTCACTATTGCCTTTGAGGAAGGGAAGCCTATTGGTGTCTTGGAAGGGGGTTGGACTATGGATGAACAAATTCGTGACATGATAGAAAAGAGTGATAGACCAGGGGATATGGTTATCTTTGACCCTGACCCAAAGCGACTCGTGGAAAGAGTCATCGCCATGGTTGAAGCACAACGCGCTGATTTGAATAAGAAATAGACGCGTGGTAGTATGGAAATGCGATGAAGGAGCCATCACTCCTGAGCTCCGGGAAGAATCCTTAGGGATGTAGAACTCGGCGGGTAAGCCCGATAAGGCTGTAATAAGTAAAAACTAAGGTGGTACCGCGAATAAAAATTCGCCC
>CAYHJY010000048.1:0-4131 GCA_964357135.1 uncultured Candidatus Saccharibacteria bacterium | reverse complement strand
TGCTTGCAAAACAAGTTGGTGTTCCAAAAATGATCGTATTTCTAAACAAATGCGACATGGTTGATGATCCAGAAATGATTGACCTCGTTGAAGAGGAAATTCGTGAAATCCTTGGAAAGCAAGGTTTTGACAAGGATTGTCCTGTGATTCGTGGTTCAGGACTTAAGGGTCTTGAAGCTACATCTATGGATGACCCATGGGCTCAGAAAGTTCTTGACCTTACAAAGGCTCTTGACGAATATATTCCAATGCCAGTTCGTGACCTCGACAAGCCATTCCTTATGCCTATCGAAGATATCTTTTCTATCGAAGGACGTGGAACTGTTTGTACAGGCCGTATCGAAAGAGGGGTTGTAAAGGTTGGTGAAGAAGTAGAAATCGTGGGTATCAAGGATACTTTGAAAACAACTGTGACTGGTATCGAAATGTTCAACAAACAACTCGATCAAGGTCAAGCAGGAGATAACGCAGGAATCCTTCTCCGTGGAGTGAAGAAAGAAGATCTAACTCGTGGACAAGTGCTTTCAAAGACTGGCTCTGTGAAGCCTCACACCAAGTTTGAAGGAGAAGTATACGTTCTCAAGAAGGAAGAAGGTGGAAGACACACTCCATTCGTAAACGGATACAAGCCTCAGTTCTACGTAAGAACAACTGATGTGACTGGTTCTGTAACTCTTCCAGCAGGTGTAGAAATGGTTATGCCAGGAGACACCGTAAAGGTTGAAGTAGAGCTCGTAGCTCCTGTAGCGATGGAAGAGCAAATGCGCTTCGCAATCCGAGAGGGAGGACGCACAGTTGGTGCTGGTGTTGTAACAAAGATAATCGCGTAATAACACTAATTAATTGCTCTTTCTGAAATAATATGGCTACCACAAAAACACCAACAAAATCAGTTGCTAAGAAAGCTACAGCTCCTAAAAAAGCTTCAGCCAAAGATGAAGTTGCTTCAATGCTTCGCATCCGAGTCCGAGCATACGAGAACAAAATTCTCGATGTTTCTGTGAAGCAAATCATTGATACTGCCACTCGCTATGATGCCAAGGTTCGTGGACCTATTCCACTTCCTACGGAAATCAAGAAGTACACAGTCAACCGATCTGCGTTCATTTACAAAAATGCACGAGAACAGTTTGAGATGCGTGTGCACAAGCGACTCATCGATATCGAAAACCCTTCTGCGAAGGTAATCGAAGCTCTCACAAACCTATCTATGCCCTCTGGCGTAGACATAGATGTGAAGATGATGTAATCAAAAAACTCTCTATAAAAACAACAAAAAACCACTCAATATGAGTGGTTTTTTGTTTTATTGACTTTTTCACAAAAATAGTGTATAATATCTCCATTCCTAATGTTTGGAATCAAGGGTGAGACAACATCCCCAATGCCGTGTTGGCGAACAATCCATCGTTTCTTGGTGTGGCATTGTTCGCCGTTATTGCATTGATTGTCTTTTCGCAAAAAAGTAAAACTAGTGCCCAAACAAATGATGAAGTAGTAGATGAGACTGTTGCAGATGAAGAAACTTCAGAAACAATTTCGGCTGTAGAGACAGTTGAAGAAAGAAAACCAGCGGATAATCCATTCTATAAGCTTATTGAGTTAAACTTATATGGTAGTTTGCTACTTCCGGACCTAACGGTTAGGGTCAAGCAAAATAGTATGGAGAAATGGGACGACACAATGTATGTGTATATGTCATTTCCTCACCTTTTTAATGATTTTGACCGAGACCTTATGAGAGCTGAGATACCTCAACTCACAGAAGTTTCTATTTCAGGATCTCATCAATTAAAACTTGTTAAATCGCCTGCCGTAAGGTGGCGTAGCATTGAGAGGTTGATCCTTGGTTTGTCATTCAAACATCTGCACAAGGTGTATGCCTGGAAACTTGAGAAACAAGAGGTTTCTGTTAAAAAACATGATTCAGATTCCTCTGTTTTAAACTTCAACCTGAAACTTGAAACAAAATACCATCTTGATCAGGGTCGCAGGCTATTGGGGATCAACGGTATTCAAAACGCTTTTACTTCAAACAGTTCCACTAATGCCCCGGCATGTATGGATCATAATAATAATTATGATTTCAATCTGGGAAAAGGGAATGCTTTCACTTGGGAAGAACTTTGGCCCAAATTTAAGAAAGTCCTTGAAGAGTATTTTCCAGCAGGGATAATACTCCGTGGTTATGAGGATGCAGAGTGGAGCCCAATGTAATCCTAATGTTGATTTTTTTAAACAGCCCCTAAAAAGGGGCTTTTTTATTACTTGCATAAATTCAGACCTCGTGTATAATCTGCAGACCAATTAAATAGCCCTCAAAAGCTTACAAATGGTCCAATACCACCTTTCGGGGTAGGCATGAACATTATGAAATACATCTTAGGAAGAAAACTCAATATGACACAGCTCTTTGATGAGAAAGGGGTTGTTACTCCTGTCACAGCTATTGTGGCTATGCCAAATACTGTGACCAAGGTTAAGACTATTGAATCTGATGGCTATAACTCTGTTCAGCTAGGATCAGAAGATCAGAAAGTTTCTCGCGTATCAAAGGCTCTATCTACATCTTTGGGTGGCAAAGCTTTCAAGATTTTGGAAGAAATTCGCCATGATGACGCTCCAACAGCAGAGCTTGGACAAGAAGTTACTGTTGCTTCTTTTGAAAAAGGTGACTCTGTAACTGTCACAGGTACTTCAAAATCAAAAGGTTTCCAAGGTGTGGTTAAGCGATATGACTTCAAAGGTGGACCACGATCTCACGGACAAAAGCACTCAGAGCGAGAACGAGGTTCTTCAGGTGGAGGACCAGGACGAGCTGGAGGGCGCGTGGTAAAAGGTATGCGTATGCCAGGGCGAACAGGTGGGGATACTGTAACCGTGAAAGGACTTAAAGTTGTAGCAGTAGATCCATCAACCAACACTATTTATATTAGTGGGGCAGTACCTGGTCGAAGAGGAACAGTAGTGCGAATCGTCGCATAATAATTTTAATACTATGGAAACAACACTTTATACACAAACAGGTACAGCTTCAGGCAAAACAACTCTTCCAAAGAGCGTCTTCGGAGTTAAGTGGAATTCTGATCTCGTACACCAAGTCGTAGTAGCAATGCAAGCCAATAAGCGCGCAGGTACAGCTCACACCAAGGACCGATCTGAAGTTTCAGGTGGAGGTAAGAAGCCATGGGCTCAAAAGGGAACTGGCCGAGCTCGTCATGGTTCTAGTAGAAGCCCTATCTGGGTTGGAGGAGGAGTGACTTTTGGTCCACGCACAGATAAAGATTATTCTCAAAAGATCAACAAGAAAATGCGAACCAAGGCTCTATTTTCTGTCCTCTCAAAGAAATTATCTGACAACAAAGTTTTGTTTGTTGATAGTATTTCTCTTGACGCTATGAAAACAAAGAGTGCTGTCTCTATTGTTTCTGCTCTCTCAAAGATTGCTGGATTTGAAAAGCTCTCTTCAAAGAAGCCAACAACAGCTCTCCTTGCTCTTCCTGCTATGGATAAAGCTATAGAAAAGAGTTTTGCAAACCTACCAGGAATTACTGTGGGACTTGCTAAGGATTTAAATGCACTTGATGCTATAAGTTTTAATCATATCATTGTGGTTAACCCAAAAGAGATCGTCTCAGCACTAGAGGCTAAAATTAAGTAAACTATTATGGCTACAAAAAAAACAACAACCAATAAAGATACAGTAGAAAAGAAAGATACTTCTATCTTGAAAAACCCTCGTATTACCGAAAAGGCAGCTCGTTCACAAGCAGTTAATGCTTATCTCTTTGATGTTTCAACCTCTGCTACCAAGAGCGAAATAGCAAAAGCTTTTGTGAAGCAATATAAGCACAAGCCTACCAAGGTTCATACTGTTACTCTTAAACCAAAGAGTCATTTCCGAAAAGGTATACTTTCTTTTGGTCCAAAGATTAAGAAAGCTTATGTTTATTTACCAAAAGGTAAGACTATCGAAGTCATGTAAATTTAAAATCACACCATCATGAAAAAATACAGACCAACAACACCATCAAAGCGAAACGAAGTAAGTATCGAATACCGAAAGGTTTTGACTGCGTCTAAGCCTTTGAAGAGTTTGACTAAAGGTGGTAAGAGAAACGTAGGTCGCAA
>CAYHJY010000047.1:0-4218 GCA_964357135.1 uncultured Candidatus Saccharibacteria bacterium | reverse complement strand
CAGGGTTTTATTACTCGCACCATCAAACAGAGTTCGATACTTTGAAAGGAGTAGTTCAGAGACTAGCTTTCAGTACCAACGCAAGCTCTACTTTGTCCGCAACACTTTCAGCCAACAGTACGTCAGTTTCTAATACCGTTGATAATCAAGAGATTTCTCTTATGACCACTAGCTTTAACGCTATTGGTGGGGTCTCTACCATTAACAAAGCTGTTTATAAGTTTGCAGATCCGCTGGTAAGTCCGGCAGTATCAATGTTGAAGATTTATGATGGTACAACCCTTCTGGCTTCGGCAAATGTTTTGAATGGTTCAGCGACCTTTAGCCAAAACATTAATGTCCCAACATCGAAAGAAGTTTCTGTTAAAGCCGTTGTGACATCAGTTGATGAGACTACCTCTGGAAGATCTTTCAAACTTATTCAAGATAGGTTTGAATATATAGATGTTGGGGGAAACCTGAAATTTGATGATATTGATATCGCCGGTAAAGACCAGTATGTTTTTGCTGCCTTACCCGACATCACAAAGGAAAATGTTTCTAGCCCTGTAGTCACCAATAATGGTCAGCTCGAGCTTTATAAGCACAGCGTGAAATTTAATGGTGGTGATGGATCACAACAACAGTTTACTTATGAGATAAACTTAAGTGATGTAAACAATGATGATACTCTTACCCTCAGAGATTTTAAACTTTTCGAGAATGGTATAGATGTAACATCACAATACAGAATCACTAAGCAGTCAGGTATAGCCGATTCGATATTTAGAGAATCTGACACTAAGTTAATCTTTACTAAGATTTCCGGTGGAGGAGAGACCCTTTTCTCATCTGGTGTAGCGAAGACATACAGCCTTCGGTCAAAAACTACTGGTTTCGATCGTTCTGGAGTGGGTAATAACATGTCAGTCCGACTGATCGGAGATACCAACCCTGTTCCGTTTGATTATAAATTTGTTAACACAGGAGGCGTTAGTAATACCAATCTAAAGCTCTCTAATACTAACAGCTCATCAGGACCATTGATTTTTGCCAACTACACCTATAGCGATAAGTCTCGCATTCCGCATAATAGCGGGATAGGAAATTCAACCGCTGATCACTATAGTGGTGCTGGAACGGGTAAGCCTGTATTTACTGGTCTAACCGAAAACAATTTCTACGATTAATTCATTATTTTTTTACTTGTCCCTGCGCATGCGCAGGGACTTTTTTATTCGAAATGTGTGTGTTCGTAAATCTTCACTATTTCTTTCAGTAAAGGATACTTCATAAGCTCTGGGTCTTTAGTGATGAGTTCTTTTGCGGAGCGTTGTGCTGCTTCCACTAGTTTGGTATTACGAAGTGCTTCCATACCTATGTCTGAGATACCCCACTGTTTGAGGCCAGTAAGTTCTCCAGTGCCACGAAGTTCGAGGTCGTACTCTGCCAGTTCAAAACCGTTCTTTGCTTTAGTAAAAATAGTCATACGTTCTTTTGTCTTGTCGCTCTTAGCATCAGCAAATAAATAACAATATGGTTGGTGGCTACTTCGCATGACCCGGCCACGAAGTTGATGTAATTGGGATAGCCCAAAACGCTCAGCACCTTCGATGATGATAGAGGTCGCATTAGGTACGTTGACACCGACTTCGACAACAGATGTTGCTACAAGAATATCTATCTCATGCGCATAAAACTCTGCCATGATAGATTCTTTTTTTTCTTTTGTCATTTTGCTATGAAGGACACCGATACGAAATTCAGGAAAGATTTCTTTTTGTAGTCGTTTTGCTTCCTGCATAACGCTTTTGGCAATAACGGCCTTTGCCATCTCGGGATCTGGCTCATCAATACGCGGGCAGATGATATAGGCTTGGCGACCTTCTTTGAGGAGCGCTCGTATATGCTCATATGTTTCTTGTCGTTTGTTTGGCATGACAATCTCAGTAATGATTTGTTTTCTGCCGACAGGCATCTCGTCGAGTAGTGATAAATCAAGATCACCATAAATGGTGAGAGCAAGCGTTCTCGGAATAGGTGTCGCGGTCATTGAAAGAAGGTGAGGGAAGTGTTGGTCTTTTTTGGCGATTTGTTTGCGCTGGTTGAGTCCAAAGCGGTGTTGCTCATCGATGATAGCAAGTGCCAGATGTTTGAATGAAAGACTCTTTTGGATGATAGCGTGGGTTCCAATAACGATCGGTATCTCGCCATTGGCAATCCATTTTTGTAATTGCGTTCGAGAGATAGTCGTCCAAGGAGTGCGGCTTGAAGCTACTTTGGTGGGGAATTTACGACAGCCACTTCCTGTAATGAGGGCGATAGAGATCCCGGTGTGACGGAAGTATTCGATGAATGATTCAAAGTGTTGTGTTGCGAGGATTTCAGTCGGAGCCATATATGCCACTTGGAGCGAGCCAAAGGTTTGCTTCTTTTCTCCGATACCTGGTCGATTCATTACGGTCGCATAGACTGCCGTTGCTGCGACCGCTGTTTTACCACTTCCCACATCTCCTTCAAGGAGGCGAGACATCGGAGTATCTTTTTCTAAATCTTCGAGGATGTGATCGATGGATTTTTTTTGTGCGCTTGTTAAAGGAAACGGAAATCGAGAGATGAAATTTTCTATATCGACACTTTTTGTATTGATACTATACGCTTGTTCTTTTTGTATACGGAGACGTTCTTGTCCTCGCGCGAGATTGATTTGAAATATCTCATCAAAGGCAAACCGTTTTCGAGCCTTAAGAGCATCTGCCATACTTTTTGGGTTGTGAATCCAAATAAGAGCAGTCTTCATACTCGGAAGAGAATATGTTTTGAGAATTTCTTCAGGGATGTGGTCTTCGATTGTTGGTAGCTCCGTAAATGCTCGAGCAATAGCGTGAGAGAACCATTCGCTCGATACACCCTTGCTCTCTGAATACAGCGGTGTTAACACGCCACCACTTTCTGTTGCAAAGAGGCTGTCATGGCTATCAATAGGAAGCACTCGCTCCTCTTTGGTACTTGGGTTCACCATGGTGAGCTTTCCATTGTTTGTTGTTATTTTTCCGGTAAGCTCAACGGTCTGCCCGACAGAAAATATTTTGGCTAAGTACGGTTGGTTAAACCATGTGACGGTGATGGTACCACTAACATCTTCAACAACTGCTTCACTCATGGTAACTTTTGTTTTCCAGGACTTTCGAGATTGTATGCGCTTGATAGTTCCTCGAATAGTTGCGTGTGTACCCTCAGATAATCCTCCGATAGAAAGAAAACTCGACGCATCAGCATAACGAGCAGGGTAGTGATGAAGTAGATCAGAGATAGTTTTGAGACCTAGTTTTGTGAGAGCAGCTTTGGTTTCAGTTTTTAGCCGTATGAGAGACTCAATCGGGGAAGATAAGGTGATCATTACTAAGCTAGTATAGCAAAAAGCCAGCCTTCCAGAGGCTGGCTTTTTGTAGAAATGAGTATTATCGATTACCTCGAAATCCTCCTTCTTTTTTCTCGCTTGGTCGGGCAATATCAACAAAGATATCACGTCCATCAAGGTTGCTACCGTTAAGTTTATCTACCGCTGCTTGCGCTTCTGCGTCAGATGAAAATTCAACGAAACCGAATCCTTTTGACTTACCGTCCATTTTATCAACGATAACTTTTGCAGATGTTACAGTTCCAACACTTGCAAAGTGAGCTGCGAGCTCTTCATCTGTTGTTTTAAACGGAAGGCTCCCAACGAAAACTTTATTACTCATTTTTATGTACTTAGTTAACTATGTAAACTTGCAAGACACATGTTCGATACGTGTACAATACAATACACAAACTATACCACGGCACGTACCCTCGCCATAAGTGCTTGGCCTGTGGAAAGAGTGGTTTAGTTGCTGCGTGGAAGAAAATAGAAGAGCGGTGGGATAAGAAGAAACGCGTACGCTGCATGTACTGAAACTAGAGCACTCATGACCGCACAGGCATAAAAGAGTGGTCCAACCAAACTTCGTTTAAAAGCAACACTACTGCGGCCTTCGTGTCGGTGTACAAAGAACCGTAGTACGGTGAAGCTCACTGAGTTACCAAAAAGAATAAAGCTGTAAGTCAAAAGACTCAGGGTGTTCCCAGGATTTTCAGCCATCACAGAAGTGGCAAAAGGGATAAGGGTGACAAACATCAAAAAGAGTATGTTGCTCCAGATGATGCGGCGCGAGACTGTCTCGATGCTGCGGGTCATTTGGTGGTGGTTGACCCAGA
>CAYHJY010000046.1:0-4311 GCA_964357135.1 uncultured Candidatus Saccharibacteria bacterium | reverse complement strand
CATACGAGCTTCGGTATATCGCATCGCCGCTGCTGGGTCTCCATCAATAGACCCAAAGTTACCTTGACCTTGCACGAGTTGATATCGAGTAGAGAACTCTTGAGCCAGGTTTACCATAGCATCATATACAGAACTATCTCCATGCGGATGGTACTTACCAAGCACGTCTCCAACTACGAGCGCACTCTTACGAAAACGACTAGAGAATGTGAGTCCCATGTCATGCATGGCGTACAAGATACGTCGATGCACTGGCTTCAACCCATCACGCACATCAGGCAGCGCACGATCAGTGATCACGCTCATAGCATAGTCGATGTACGACTTTTGCATTTCATTCACGATATCAACCTTCAAGATTTGATCGTGAAGCGGAGAGACTATTGGCCCATCAGAGGCTGGAAGACTATCTTTTTTTGCCATATATTACTTGGGTATTATAGCACGATCAGGACTAAAAAATGATTGCGCATTGTCTAAAATTGTTGCATAAAAACGAAGAAATGCTGAGTCACTAGTGCTATTTTTTGGTCTGTTCCCGACTGTATATATCAATATCATAGTAACCAATAAAACAACAGCTATACCAAGCGTGATACCGAGCGCTATTTTCTTTCGAACGTGAATCGGGTGATGCTCGAGAAATGCCATATTTATAGTATGACTACTTTATGCTTGAGGAGCAAGTGGAATTATGAAATTTTCTTTGCCATCGAGATCCTTTCGCTTCAAGGTTGCCTTGTCACCTATTTCGTTTTTCTCTTGCCCTCCTTCTTTCAAAAACTTCTTGAGCATTGCATCATCGGCATCAAGCGGAATAATAACGTTTGGACTAAAAGTGGTTGCGGCTTTGTAGGCCTTTGCGCTATCAAATACGTCTCCACCACCAACAGGAATAAATAACATATCAGACGCACCAGCGATTTCTTTGGCTTCAGGAGAAAGTGTTGCTGTATCCGCAAGTGCTCCAAGTACTGCGATCTTGATACCATCGAGCTCAAATCCATAGACAGTATTGATATATTCTTTTCCTGCTATTGATACTGTGCTTTTTGCACCAGTAATAAAGCACCCCTTCACCTCATAGCTTCCTGGCCCATCGATAACAAATGGTTCCTTGTCGCCAAGTGTGACAGTATCTGCACCGTTATAGTCTGGATGACGAGTAGTGATGAGCGCAATATCTGCCCCAAACCGTGGAGGCTTTGGCATACTTTTTGAATCTTTTGCCGGTGGATTGATAGCAATCGTAAGGTCGCCGAGGGTAAGTTTACAATACTGTTTGCCGAAATACGTGATAATCATGGGGGTATTATAGCAGAAAGTAACTAATTGCCAGCCTTGTCTCCCTACGTAAATCGTGCTAGTATCAAGCCACTCCTTACCGAGTATTAACAACAAATTATCCTTTTGGAATAACCGTATATTTGGGACCTGATGGCCGCTTATACAATCCAAAAGGTGGCGCCATTACATTGGCCGTGCCACCTTTTGTGGCATTTTTTATTTTTATGGAAGAAACAACAAAAACAACTGAAGAAGTAGTAAAGGTTCGACCAGCTCTTGAAGAGCTCGTAGAAGGACCAGTGATCGCAGTAGATAAGGCTGCGGTTTATATCGACCTTACCCCGTACGGTACAGGTATCATTTACGGACGAGAATATATCGCCGTTCGTGACCTTATCAAGAAGACAAACGTGGGCGACATCATCAAGGCGAAAGTCGTAGACGTAGAAAACGATGACGGATATGTAGAGCTCTCTCTTAAAGAAGCGAAGCAAGCACTCGTCTGGAGTGAAGCTGAGTTTGCTATCAAGGATAAGACAGTGTTTGATCTCCTTATTAAGGATGCAAACAAAGGTGGTCTCATCATTGACTGGCAAGGTGTATCTGGATTTCTTCCAGCATCTCAGCTCAAGCCTGAGCACTACCCACGCGTAGAAGATTCTGACAAGGACAAGATCTTGAAAGAACTCAAGAAGCTTGTTGGTACAAAGATTGCAGTGACTATGATCTCTGCAAATCCAAAGGATGGCAAACTCATCTTCTCTGAAAAAGATGGCAATCCTGAAGAGCGACAAGAAGTGATCAGTAAGTACTCTGTCGGTGACGAACTCACGTGTGAAGTTACTGGTGTAGTGGACTTCGGAGTCTTCCTCAAAATCGAAGACGGTCTTGAAGGTCTCGTGCACATCAGTGAGCTCGACTGGGGCCTCGTAGAAGATCCTCGAAGTATGTTCAAACTCAAGGACAAAGTACAAGCGAAAATTATTGATATCAAAGAAGGAAAAATCTCTCTTTCTATCAAGGCTTTGAAAGACAATCCATGGAAAGCGTTTGAAAAGACTCTTAAGAAAGGAGATGTGATCAAAGGTGTTGTTATTAAATACAACAAGCATGGTGCTCTCGTTTCTATCCGTGAAGGTGTTGCTGGGCTCGTCCACAACTCTACCTTCGGTGGTGAAGAGAAACTCAAAGAAGCGTTGCAACTCGGTAAAAACTATCCATTCACTGTGACCCTTTTTGAACCAAAGGAACAGCGTATGACTCTTGTCTTCGGAGAACAAAAACTTGAAGACCTTCCAAAGGAAGAGGAAAAGAAAGCTGAATAAGCTCTCATAAAAATACCCCTCGTAATGAGGGGTATTTTTATGCAATCAACTTATCAGCAAGGCTATCTAGGTTTTCCGAAAGGTATTTTATCCTTTCATAGTCTTGAGATAAAAATTGATCTACTCGTGTATTCGCTTTTAAATAATGTTCAGTTTGCACCCAAAGCCCGTGAACAAACCGGAGATAGAAAAGAGTAAGACCCTTACGAAGTTCTTCTTTGGAAGCTGGATAAACCGATACGTATGCCTGGATATATAGTCGAGCCTTATCGATAGATTGTTCACTAAAAGTATCTCCAAAAAAGATAAAAACGGTTGACCTAAACAATTCAAACATTCGCGGTGCAAATAATGATTTTTCTAAATCAAATACATGCGATATACGGTCTTCATCGTCAAAGAAAACATTTCCTCCGTGGTAGTCTCCATGAATCAAATGGTCTGACGGTAAATCGAGGTCTTCAAATGTTGTTTTATTTGAGGTAATAATTGACTCTCTTAAGTCAATATCTCGTAGCGCCTGAATATCAAATTCATCAAGAGATTCTGTTTTAATTATAACTGATCTCAGCTCAGCAATTCTTTCCAATAATTTATTTTTATTCCATCCTGCAAATCGTTCTTGTATTGGAACTAATGCATCATTACCTGCTAAATGAATTTTTGCTAGCATTTCTCCCAAAGAAACAATTGCTTTGTCTGATAATTCATTTCTTTCAAAATGTTTTGCTTCAATAAAAGGAAAAAGTGCAAAGTACGATTCATTACAATGAAAAAATGTTGTTTCTTCTTTTGTGTTTAGAGGCATAATTACCGGAATACCTTTTTCAAAAAAGTACTTCTTGGCTATATGTATTTGTTCGACCTTCTCCTTATTGTCAAAACGATATCTTTTTAAGAAGTATTTCTTACTAGTTACGGTATCTATAAGAACATGATTTTCTGACAAAAAACCCTTAGTTACCTTTTCAAGAAACTCGAGCTTTAGGTCATACAACTCATTAATTTCCCCTAGTATTTCGCCCATAAAAACTAATTAAACTCCGTCATTATTTCATCAAAGTTTTTCGTTTTGAGTGCTTCGATGATTTGAGCTGCTTTTTTTATCCCCTGCTCTTTTAATTCTGTTTCAAACGGTACAAATGGTTTGAGGAGGAAGTTTTGAAATCCATCAGGTGGCAAGATATGACTTTTTAATTCTTCATGAACTGGACGTACACCGATACGGATACGGAAAAAGTCTTTGGTACCCAGGTGATCGATAATACTTTGCACACCATTATGTCCTCCTGCTCCGCGACCAAAACTGCATTTCACTTCACCAAGGTTTATATCAACATCATCATACACAACCACCGGCATCTCTTTATATTGTTTGAATAACTTCTGCGCACTAATACCAGAATCATTCATGTATGTCTGCGGCTTCACCAATAACAAAGAATCATCATTTGCCATCATTGCATCGAATGTAGATTTGTCTTCAAACGATATCTCATGCTTTTGTGCTACAGCATCGAGCGCCATGAAGCCGGCATTGTGCCTATCACCTTCATGCTTTTTTGTAGGATTACCAAGTCCAATGATTATGGTCATATATTCCTTAATTAAACTACAAAAACACGTTCTTGTCGCGCACCCTTTTATAGCTTATACTAGGGTCAATCTTATGGAACAAACTCAGGCGATACAAGCAGAG
>CAYHJY010000045.1:0-4316 GCA_964357135.1 uncultured Candidatus Saccharibacteria bacterium | reverse complement strand
AAAATGTTCTAAGAGAAAAAGACCAAAACGAAAAAGACAAACGTCGTATTGCTATTATGGATGCAATTATCAAAGAAGCTGAGTTTCCTGTTCCTGCTATTATCCTCGCATCTGAACAAGAAAAGATGATTGCGCAGATAGAAAGCGATGTAGCTCGTAGTGGTATGGAATTCCAAGCATATCTCGATCACACCAAGAAAACTCGAGAAGACTTGGCTCATGAATTTAAACCAGAGGCTGAACGACGCGCTCGATTCCAAATGGTTATAAACGCTATTGCTAAAGATCTTGATATCAAAACAACTGACGAGGAAGTAGATAAAGAGGCTGAAAAACTTATGGCCCAATACCCCGGCGCCGACCTTGCACGAACCAAAGCATATGCTGACATGATGCTGGTTAATGAAAAAGTCTTGTCGATGTTAGAAAACTTGTAAAAATAAAAACCCCACCCGCAATCAGCAGGTGAGGTTTTTTGTTTACGCTGTATCCAAAGCTTTTGGAGAAAATGTGTTTCTAAGACAGTACAAATATCCGAGTATTAATACTACGTCTAACATCTGTACCACTACAGCGACAGTACAAATATCAAATGTTTGGTGTTTCTTTTTCCTTAATTTAACACTAAGGAGAAAGAAAATAAGTGACCAAAGTTTGTATTGAAGGTACACAAAAAGAATGCTTGGAAGGTCAACAAAAAATGAGGCCACCCCAAAAAGGGGTAGTAAAAAGAAACTCATCGTGTCCTCTATGTGCCCAACCTTATCAGTGTTTATCAGTAGATAATCACAAAAGGAGCTTAATTTCTTTTTCATACTTTTTTAGTTTTTATCAAAATACCAGAACGATAGCTTATTGTCAAACAATCTATCTCATGTTAGTGTTTAGCAAAATAAAACTGTACTAATGATAAGAAAAAAATTAATAAAAGAAATAACAGTTACGGGAAAAAACTTCTTAAGACAAGAGTCTTCGATAACCTTTCTACCAGCAGGAAGGCCTGGGTGGTGGCTTAGAACCAAAGATAAAGGAGATGTGCCTATTGACCACAGGATTGCAAGGCATAGAGAAGGAAGGATTCAGTTGCACTGTGGAGGAACAACACTAAACGTCTGGGAACATATTGGCGCCCTACGGTTTATGGGGATAGACGGAGTAGTCGTAGTTGTTAACAACAAATGGCCTCCATTTCTTGGTGGTATGCGAGGATATCGCCCTTATTTTACTCAAAAGGGTGTGACCGTTGACGACGGAGTACTTCCTACCATCAAACCAAAGAAGTACGATGAGTATGAATCTTTTAACCACATACTTTCATCTACCTCTATTTCTCCATCCGAAAAGTTGGTGTTACGTGTCAAAGCAAGATGGGGTGATCTACCGTGGTATAGCGAAGACCTTGTTATCGAAGAGCTGAGTGATGACCTTTGGGAAAAAATTTGGAACTCCAAACCGCAAGGATGGCACAAAGGAAGGAGCCTTTTTTTTACCTTACTCATTCGTCTGTTTAAAAATTTAAACAACGAAGAAGTAGCTTGGATCAAAGATTTTCCTGACACCCAAAGTGCATCATACGGATGGGGCCTTCACAGAGTTCAAGATATTCTCGGCTGTGCCAGTTTGTGTAGCCATATAGCACTACCAATAATGCTATATGGCTCATATCTTGCTGGCCACAAAGAAGACCTAATTATCCACAAACACTGTTTTTAAGCCGATATCGTACAATATCGGCTTTTTATTTTGCCTTTTTCCTAAAAAAGGCTATATTACAGATATTCAGATTTTCCGTTCTACCCGCATTTCCCCTTTTTATTATTTAGTCTATTTTGAACCTTTATGTTAATTCCTACAGTAATTGAAAAAACACCGCAAGGTGAACGCGCATACGATATTTTTTCTCGACTATTAAAAGACCGGATTATTTTCTTAAACGATGAAATTAATGATCACACTGCTAATTTAGTGGTAGCGCAATTGTTATTTCTGGCGAACGAAGATCCTAAAAAAGATATTCATCTATATATAAACTCTCCTGGTGGCTCTATCACTGCTGGGTTGGCTGTGTACGATACAATGCAATTTATTAAACCAGAAGTAAACACGTATTGTGTTGGTCTCGCCGCCTCAATGGGCGCAGTGCTCCTCCTTGCTGGAAAAAAAGGCAAGCGTTTCATACTTCCTCATGCACGAGTAATGATTCACCAACCATGGGGTGGTGTTCAAGGCCAATCTGCTGATATTGAAATTGAATCTCGTGAATATACCAAAATGCGGAGAATTACTGATGGACTAATTGCAAAACACTCTGGGCAAAAATTAGAGAAGGTGCAAAAAGACACTGATCGAAACTTCTGGATGGACGCAGAAGAAACGAAAAAGTATGGACTTGTAGACGCAGTTATTACCAAGACTCCTACTCTTAAATAGAAGATATGAACCCTGTTTTATTGGCTGGTGGAATGCTTCTTGCGGGAGGCATCATTGGCTATAGCATTCGTGCTGTTATCTTTATACTACGCAAAAACAATCTCGAACTTTCAGTTTCCGAGCGGTTGATTCATGCCAAAGAACAAGCCCAAAAGATAGTCGATGAGGCACAAGAAAAAGTCGAGTCTGCGTGGGCAGAACTACGTACAACTGAAAAACAAAAAGAGCACGATTATAAAACCACAGAGGATCGTCTTATTAAAAAAGAATCTTTGCTTGACTTGCGACAACAAGAAGTAGACAGTCGAGCAAAAACAGTAGAACAAAAGCTTCTCACCGCCGAAGCACTCAGCGCTCAAGCAGAAAGCTTGGTGGAAGAGCGCATCCGAGCACTTGAGTCTCTATCACACTTTTCTCAAGAAGACGCACGCAATGCCCTCATCATTGATACTCAGAAAAAATATGAAGAAGACTTTGCGGTGCGCTCTACCAAACTCGAGCACTCTATGACTGAGACGTTGAAAGACCGAGCAAAAGAGATACTGATGACGGCTATCCAGCGCCTCTCTGTCCCAACAACCAACGCGCTCACAACAGCCAGTGTTGCTATTCCGAACGATGAAATCAAAGGAAAGGTTATTGGAAAAGAAGGTCGTAATATTCGTGTTTTCGAACGTGTTGCTGGTGTCGAACTTTTAATAGATGAGTCCCCTGGCTTTATCGTTGTATCGTGTTTTGATCCAGTACGTCGAGCTATCGCTACTAACGCACTTGAGGCATTGGTAAAAGATGGACGTATTCAACCAGCTCGTATTGAGGAAGAGTTAGAGACTGCTAAAAATGCTATTCATGAAATTATGAAAGAGCGTGGCGCAGCTGCAGTATATGAGTGTGGGATTTTCAACCTCGATCCTAGAGTTGTTGCAGTGTTGGGGCGACTTCACTATCGAAGCAGCTATGGACAAAATGTCTTGCAGCACTCTATCGAGATGGCTCACGTCGCAGGTATGCTCGCAACTGAGCTCGGTGCTGATGCGTATATCGCCAAAGCTGGCGCTTTGGTGCACGACATTGGCAAAGCGCTTGACCATGAATTTGAAGGTACTCACGTAGAGATAGGGGTAAAGATGCTTCGCCGTTTTGGTACAGACGAACGTATCATCTCTGCCATGAAAAGTCATCATGATGACTGCCCACACGAATCTCTGGAAGCGGTCATTGTTCAAACAGCCGATATGATAAGTGGGTCACGTCCTGGCGCTCGTCGCGATACAGCTGAGATGTACCTGAAACGCCTCCAAGAACTAGAAACCTTAGCGAGTAGTTTTGATGGAGTAGAAAAAGCCTATGTACTTCAAGCAGGAAGAGAAGTGCGTATTTTTGTACACCCTGAAGCCATCTCTGATATGGAAGCCAAGACTCTCGGTCGAGATATTGCCCTCACTATCGAACGAGACTTACGATACCC
This sequence comes from uncultured Candidatus Saccharibacteria bacterium, assembly GCA_964357135.1. Taxonomy (GTDB): domain Bacteria; phylum Patescibacteriota; class Minisyncoccia; order Phycocordibacterales; family UBA9973; genus UBA4124. Next base: position 418 of record CAYHJY010000045.1, on the reverse strand, counting down.
TGGACAAATCAAGGTTACTATCATTCGAGAAACACGTATTATTGATTATGCTCGTTAGCTCGTGCAACAAAAATAAAATCCTCTTGCGTAGCGCAAGAGGATTTTTTATTTTTACGCTATACTGAGAACATGTTTGCACCGAAAGAATCATTCAATTCTCAAGAACAAGAGGTAGCTCATATTGCGAGCGAATCTCACAAAGCGTATGTTCTCCAAGAGAGGCCGAACACTACTGCTGAAGATGCAACTCGTGCCACACTAGAGAAATACGCGAAAGCACAAGCACAAGATTTTCTTCATGAAACCCGAGTACTTGGCGCTCACGAAGCGGAGCATATCGTACTTCGATTAAAGCCAGAGACTCATGATAAAAAAATAGAAGAGCTTTTTGCTTTGATGCTTGAGAAATGGATTAAAA
>CAYHJY010000044.1:0-4391 GCA_964357135.1 uncultured Candidatus Saccharibacteria bacterium | reverse complement strand
GGTTTCTCAGAACTCAATGATCCTATAGACCAAAGAGCTCGCTTTGAACTCCAACAAAAGCTTATAGAAAGTGGCGATGAAGAAGCCATGATGCCTGAATGGGAATTCGTAGAAATGCTAGAGCACGGTATGCCACCGACATGTGGATTTGGTTTTGGCGAAAGACTCTTTGCTTTTCTTGTAGACAAACCTCTTCGCGAAACACAACTCTTTCCGCTATTGAAACCTAAGAATGAGTAATAATGAAAATCACCAAATTTGAACAGTCTGGGTTTATCATAGAAAGCGACAATGGTTTCAAGCTTGCTGTTGATATTGGTAACAAAACTCCTTTGGAAAAACTTGAGAGTGTTTCTTGTGATGCGATGGTTATTTCTCATATTCATGGAGATCACTTTTCACTAGAGCAAATAAAAACTCTTGCTCCAAAGAAGTTATATTTAAATAACGAATGTAGAGAAACTTTAGGAGAAGAAAACTTATCTTTTGAAATTATTGAAGTAAAGGTGGGAGACATTTTGAATATAAACGGTTTTGAAGTTTCTTTTTTCAACGTAGACCACGGACCAAATGTTTCAGCACCGCTTGCAGAAAACTTTGGGCTTCTTATTAGAGTAGACGGAAAAAATATTTATTTTGCAGGAGATATGTATAATCCTTCTGGTATTGATGTTACAGAACTTGAGGTAGACTATGCGCTTTTACCAGTAGGAAGTCACTATACTTTTGGTCCACAAGAAGCGCTAGACTTTGCAAAGAAATTTAAAAAAATAGGAACAATAATCCCTATGCACTATGAGAAAAACAACTTCATTGATCCTGTTAGAAAAGACGAATTTGTCGAGAATGCAAAAGAGCGTTTTAATATAGAAACTTTATAATATGAATCAAGTCATTTTAATTCACGGCATGCCGGACAAAGAGGAATATTTTTCAGAAGAAAAGCCTTCTTCTTCGAATAAACACTGGTTTCCGTGGATACAGAAAAAGCTCGCGGTAAAAGAAGTGCTTTCTCAGTCATTAGAAATGCCGCATCCTTATAATCCTGTATACAAAGATCATTGTGAAGTTTTTGAGCAAATGAAAATCTCTAACGAAACTATCCTTGTAGGACACTCTTGTGGAGCAGGTTTTTTACTTCGATATTTTTCAGAACATCCAGAACTAAAGCCAAAGAAAATCATTCTTGTCGCACCATGGATAGACCCAGAGCCTCATGAGCTTACTACAGGATTTTTTGATTTTGAAATAGATAGTACTCTTACCGATAGAACAAACGTTGTCGTCTTTTATTCTACAGATGATGACGATGTTTGTGTGCGTTCAGCAGAAATAATTAAAGAGACACTTCCAAGTGCTACGTATCACAAATTTGATAACAAGGGCCACTTCACAAAAGGAGACCTGGGTACTGAAGAATTTCCTGAGCTTTTGGAAGAGATGGTAAAATAGCTTCTTGACAAACTTAAATAAATTGATATATTCAGAGCGAACTTCCTTTTAAACTAAAATACTTGTTATGGAAATAGACTCTAATTTACCTGTTTTACAGAAATGTACAGAAGATTACCTCCAAAACTGGATGCCCAGAAAAGAAATCTGTATAAAACTTTCAACAGAAGAAATCCGTGAGATGCTTGAAAATGATAACAAAGAAGTTGAATCAACACTGGTAACAGCCTGGCACTTTAAATTTTATCTGCGTCAGCTTTTTTTAACCTCAACAAAAGACGCTGACAAAAATGAAATCAGAAAAGTTCTTGACGAAACAAAATTTCTTATGGATTTCTTTAGCGAACGCCAAATCCGATCGTTGTGGGGAACCTTATGGCTCCAGCATTTTCTTTCAGAGATTAGTGACTATGATTTGTACGAGGTTTTTAATGGTACACACTATTATGATGAGTACCTGGCACAAATTGCTTACGAAGAATCTAAAAGAAGGGGAAGCACAAAACAGCTTACCGCTACTAAGGTAGGTGGTGGCGGGGTTATGAGTTAAAACGAAGAGGGCTTCAAGCCCTTTTTTTATTTTAAAGTAATTCTTTCACCTCACTCAAACTCTGCACTTGTTTCCATGCAAAAGGTTTAAGTTTTTCATAATTTCCAACGAGTATCCCTTTCTTTGTTTTCTTAAATATTTCTAGATCATTTCCTCCATCACCTACAGCAATAGCATCTTCTGGTAACACTCCATATTCTTCACAAATAGCTTCAAATGCTTTTACTTTTGCATGCATTTCATCACCTTGATCAACGATACTTTCAAAGCTTCCATCTTCATTAAATACTAGTTCTGATGTGGTGATAATACGATCAATACCAAGACCACCAACTGCATGCTCAACGATTTGCTTTAACCCACCAGAAATAATGACTGTTGTATATCCTAGTTCTTTGCAAGTATTTATAAGATCGAGGACATCATCACGGAGTACAACAGTCTGAAGAAAACCTTGCAATGAGTCTCTCGTAAGGAGATTTCTTTCTTTTAAAATAGCGGTAATTTGTGAGATCCAATTTTTGTAATCAAAACCATTTTCAAGGTACTGCTGGAATAGGGAATGGTCCTCTTCAGCGGTCATACCGAAGTGAGTGTTAAATAAAAGCCAACTACTTGAATCAGTCAGCGTGCCATCAAAGTCAAAACATATAAACTTTTTCATAGGTGAATCGTACCACAATATAAGGCTTTGCCCAGTTATCCCCACCTTTTTTGTTGCATGTGAACGATTGTTCACCTATACTAAATACATACAAGAATTCAGTTATATAAGGGCATATGACAACAGCGCAATATCAAAAAACATTACAAAACGAACTCGCACGACTTAATCGCCGTATCGATATGATGATCATCCAGGGCCAATCATATGCAGCAGAATCTAAAAAACATAAGATGCTTTTGCGACAGATCCGATCAATACAAGGGCAAGGATTCTTTAGTAGACTCTCTCACTCTATGAGTTTCTAATATGACAACCAGCCCACAATTTAAGGAGGCTATCCTCCACAACCTAGAACGTCTCAATACACTCAAACTCCAGGTCGAACGAGGTGCTACACTATATACATCATACCCAAAGGATTATTCAAAACATTCATACCTTCGTAAACAGAAGTCTCCAAGTATTTTTGCAACATTCTTTTTACAAAAAGTATTCTAGTCTATGCACAACGAACCCACTGAACAATTAAAGAGTTTCTACCAAAGAGAAAAGCGTATGCCAAGCTATTCAGAAATGATGGCGCTCTTTGGTTTCAAATCGAAAAATGCAGTGTATCGATTGGTACAGAAAATGCTTGATGCCGGTGTTGTAGCCCAAGACCATATCGGAAGACTGCTTCCGACAGCACTGTTTAATGACATTCCAGTAGGAGGTTTAGTAAAGGCGGGGTTACCATCGTCAGTAGACGCTCAGAGTGAATCTATCAACCTCAATGATTTATTGATCAGTAAAAAGAATGAGACCTATATTCTCGAAGTAGACGGTGAATCTATGATCGAAGCACACATCGAGCCAGGAGACATGGTGATAGTAGAGAAACGAAACAATGCCAAAGAAGGCGAGATAGTTATTGCTATGGTAGATGGAGAGCATACGATGAAATATCTCCGGAAAGACAAGTCTGGCAAAATGTACTTAGAACCAGCAAACAAAGATTTCAAAAATATCTACCCAACACAATCTCTTGAAATTACAGGGGTAGTAAAAGGTGTTGTAAGAAAATATTAAGGGGTTCCTTCGGTATCGGCGAGTATATCATCTCGCTCTGCTTGTTTTTTAGCTATATCAGGAAGCAATGGAATAAGTTGTTCTCCCAAAGACTCAGCACTGATAGTCATCACGTGAGGGTCTTCTGCGAGCCTCTTCCATGGAGCAGTTTGCCCAAACGGGTAATCTCCAAAAATAAGTACGGGGGTACCAGAAGCTAACAACTCTTCTTCAGAAGAGAGTATCCAGTTATCCACCCAATCATAAAACCACTTTGCATCGTCAGCGGAGAGGCGTACACACGAGTGTGAGGCAGGGTAGCCAGGAAGTTCATATTCATGAATGCCAATACCATCAAAATTGTCGACATTTACATTCCATTTTAATATCCACTCATCGTTAGCAGTACTGATGACTTCCTTACCTTTCCAGTTGGCATAAAATAGTTTGTTGGTTGTAGGGGTAGATTTCTTTCCAGTGCTAATCCCGCCAAATCGTACCAACGTACCATATTCATACGCACCAAACTCTTGTACTTCCTGTGCGATAAACATCATCTTTGGAACAGATGCGAGCTCAGGAATGACTCTTGGAAAAGATGACAACACCCACGGATCTTCAAATGAATCAGGAATACTAAAAACATGATCTTTTTGTAGATGTTTTATATCAACA
>CAYHJY010000043.1:0-4440 GCA_964357135.1 uncultured Candidatus Saccharibacteria bacterium | reverse complement strand
ACTAGGTCTTTTACGGACTGAGATTGAAGCGCATGCACAGGCGTACTATGACTTTGATGCGCCCACAGTTAGTGATGAAGTATATGATTCTCTTGTTCGAGAGTTAAAAAGTCTCGAAAAACAGTATCCATCACTTGCTGACCCTAACTCCATCATCTATCGCGTTGGGGGAAAACCTCTTGATGTATTTGTAAAAGCGCCACACGAAGTGCGGATGTTGTCGTTAAACGATGCATTTTCTTTCGAAGAACTGTTTGACTGGGAAAAGCGAATACAAAAACTTGCTCCCGCTACTAGATTTGAATATTTTTGTGAACTAAAAATGGATGGCTTGGCATCATCACTCATGTATGAAAACGGGGTGTTGGTTAAAGCTATTACCAGAGGAGATGGTCTTGTGGGGGAAGATATCACGCAAAACGTAAAAACCATCACCTCTGTTCCACTGGTTTTAAAAGGAGAACATAAAGGGCTCCTTGAGGTGCGTGGTGAAATAGTCATGTCAAAAAAGACACTGGAAAAGCTTAACAAAAAATACCAGAAAGAAGGGAGACCTCTTTTGGCAAATACTCGTAATGCTGCTGCTGGGTCAGTACGACAGCTTGATCCAAAGCTTGCACGAGAGCGTAGTCTTGATTTTTTTGCTTGGGACATTGCTCGTGGTGGAACAAAAGAAACCCATGCCGAGCTTCATGAATATCTTCGTGAGATAGGATTTACTGTTGCTCCACTTGAAGGAATAGCGCCAAACTTAGAAGAGGTGAAAAAAGTCATCACCTATATTGAACAAGAGCGCAATGCTCTAGAATACGGCACTGATGGAGTAGTGATACAGGTAAACGACCTGGCGCTTCACAAAACGCTTGGTATTGTTGGAAAGGCACCACGATATGCCATCGCCTACAAATACGCAGCGGAACAAGCAACCACAGTTGTTACAAATATTTCTGTACAAGTAGGGCGCACTGGTATCCTCACGCCACTTGCACATTTTGTACCGACAAAAGTGGCGGGCTCTATAGTATCAAAGGCAACACTACACAATATCGATCAGATACGACGGCTCGATATTCGTGTCGGAGATACGGTGATTATTCAAAAAGCTGGAGACGTGATACCTGAAGTTGTTGAGGTCCTCAAAAATTTGCGCCCAAAGAAAACAGGAGAGTTTGAAATGCCTAGTATTTGCCCTGAATGTGAAGGAGAGGTGGTACAGAAAAAGGGGGCGAGTGGAGAAGAAAGTGTTGGCTACTATTGTAGCAACAAAGAGTGCCCAGCTAAACAAACCAAAAATCTTATTCACTTTGTAAAGACCATGGAAATATACGAAGTAGGACCAAAGATAGTTGAAAGACTTCAGGAAGAAGGTCTTATCTCTGATGCGGCAGATCTCTTCACGCTTGAAGAGTCAGACCTTGCCGGACTTGAACGGTTTGGAGAAAAAAGCGCCGAAAATATTATACGAGAAATACAAAGCAAAAAGAATCCTCCACTTGATCGGTTTATCATGGCGCTCGGTATCATTCATGTGGGAGAGCAAACTGCGCGAGATTTAGCGCTTCACTACAAGACCTTTGATGCATTTTGGAAGGCAAAGCCAGAAGACTTGGATAGTATAGAAAATATTGGAGGAGCTGTGGTAGAAAGTATAAGCGCCTATACCAAGAGTGTCTTTGGAAACCATTTTGTAAAAAAGCTTTTTGCTGCAGGGGTAAAACCTGTCTCACTACAAATAAAAAAAGGCGGAGCATTTGAAGGCAAAACTATTGTACTTACTGGGACACTTTCTATATCTCGAGAAGAAGCTAAGAAAATTATTCAGCAAAACGGCGGCAAGATAAGCAGTAGTGTTTCAACAAAAACCGACTATGTCTTGGTGGGGGACAATCCAGGCAGTAAAGCTGATGAGGCAGAAAAGCTTGGGGTCAAAATACTCTCTGAAGAAGCCTTTTTGAAGATGGTTTAAAATCTGTTATAGTTTCACTATGATTGACTCAAAAACCTTGGCTCACCTGGCTCATTTGGCCCGATTGACTGTCCCAGAAGAAGAAAGAGAGCAGCTCGCAAAGGATATCAGTAATATTGTGGGGTTTATTGATATTATCCAGAAAGTACAACTCTCTGATAGTGGAGAAAAAGTATTCACACAAAAAAATGTGGCCCGAGAAGATGTGGTGGTTCCCGTTCAAAGTGTTTATAACCTAGTTGATGCTGCGCCATTACACAAAGACGGTTTTGTACAAGTACCAAAAGTTATTGGAGAATAATATGGAACACACCATTGAAACAGCACACAAAAAAATACTCTCTGGGGAAATTACTATCAAGGAATTAGTCACTTCCTATGTAGAAAAATCAAAAGCCGACACACGCAATGTTTATCGAGAGGTTTTTTCTGATATTGATCAGCAAATAGAAAAAGCAGAAAAAATGCTCACAGAAGGTCGCGCTACAGTCTTGACCGGTATCCCAGTCTCAATAAAGGACAATATTATGTTTGCGGGACATATCGCTGGAGCATGTTCTCATATGCTTGATCACCATATTGCGGCGTATGATTCTACTGTTGTTAAAATCTTAAGAAATGCTGGGGCTGTTATTATTGGTCGCACAAATATGGATGATGGAGCTATGGGCTCGTCAACAGAGAACTCAGCGTACGGTGTGACAAAAAACCCATTTGATGAAAGTCGCGTTCCTGGCGGATCTTCTGGCGGAGCTACTGCTTCGGTTGCAGCTGATTTAGCAGTGATTGCACTCGGTTCTGATACTGGTGGATCAATACGACAACCATCGGCTTTTTGTGGTGTCGTTGGACTATTACCGACATACGGCACCGTTGCTCGTCACGGACTTATTTCTATGGGAAGTTCACTTGATGTTATTGGTCCGATCACTAAAACAGTTGCTGATGCTAAAACACTGTATGATGCTATTTCAGTATATGAACCTCTCGATGCGACAAGTGTAAAAAAAGAAGATAGAATTTCTGATACTGTCTTGAAGAAAAAAATAGCTATCCCAAAAGGTATATTTGATAAAGGAGGAATTGATGAAGAGGTAAAGCAAAATTTTGAAACTATAAAAAAAGAAATGGAAGCAAAGGGCTTTGAATTTTCTGAAGTGGATTTACCGCACTTTGGGGACGCACTCGCGGTGTACTACATCTTGATGCCAGCAGAAGTTTCTTCTAACCTGGCTCGTCTTGATGGTATTCGGTATGGGGAGCGTGTGGGAGATAGTGCTAAACAGCAAGATCTCTATGGTGATACACGAGGAGCACTCTTTGGGAAAGAGGTTCGTCGTCGTATTTTGCTTGGTACGTATGTACTTTCACATGGATACTATGACGCCTACTACAACAAGGCAGTAGCACTCCGGGCAATTATTCGTAAAGAACTTGAAGATACGCTCAAAGACTATGATGCTATTTTTACTCCGACCACCCCAACAGCCGCATTTAAAATAGGGGAAAAGGCTGATGATCCAGTAGAGATGTATCTCGCTGACTTATTTACTGTGCCGGCAAACATTGCTCAACATCCAGCTATTTCTATTCCATCAGGAAAAACAAAGTCAGGCCTTCCGCTCGGTGTGCAGTTTATTGGGGCCAGGTTTGCTGAAGAAACACTCTTTGCTCTTGGGGATGTGGTGGAAAAAGTTCGCCAAGATGTGCGATAATAGAGTATCGTGGAAACACAAATACCAAATCCAGTTTTCTTAAATCTCGAGTATATATTCTTTTTGATATATCGAGCTGTGGCGCGTTTTTTTAACTTTCTCTTTGGTGGAAACATCAATGACCCAGATGCTGCGGGAAGAGTATTTTCAGGACTCAAGGTATTGGCTACGCTCTTAGTAATTATTCTCATCACCATTATTCTTTATTGTTTAGTTCGGCTCTATGAAATAGAGCAAGAAGGTAAGCCCAAAAAAGAGAAGGCTCTTCCAAAAACTAAAACGGGGAGTGCTGAGAATCCGTCAGAACATTTTGTTGAACATCCTGTGACCAGAGACAATCCTACCTGGACCAGTGTTCGCAACAAATTACTTTCTGACAATCAAAGTGATTGGCGGCTCGCTATTATTGAAGCAGATATTTATCTTGATAAGATACTTGATCAAAAAGGATTTTATGGAGATACTCTTGGAGACAAGTTCAAACAAATAACACCTGAGAAATTGCCCTCTATTCAAATAGCTTGGGAAGCGCACAAAGTTCGTAATCGTATTGCGCATGATGGATCAGGGTTTGTTCTGACGATGCCAGAAGCACGTCGAGTACTCTCTTACTATGAGATTGTCTTCCGAGATTTGGAGGTAATTGATTAAATAATAGACTTGCTCAATAGACTGTTTTGTCGTACAATCCAAGTCGTTCTCATACCGCGGGGTAGAGAAGAGGTATCTCGCAAGGCTCATAACCTTGAGGCCCCTGTT
>CAYHJY010000042.1:0-4543 GCA_964357135.1 uncultured Candidatus Saccharibacteria bacterium | reverse complement strand
TTCTTCGAGTCGGTGAGTCCTGGCCATTTTCTCTTTTTATATTCGGTAAACGATATGGCACAAGCGCACACCGCCACAGGCCCAGCAACTGGCCCTCGCCCTACTTCATCAATCCCTATCAGCCATTTCATATCCCTATCATAACAAAAAAGACCTATTAGTAAGCCTTTTTATTTTATCATAATAGCACTCCTTTAGATTCTACTGTCAACTACAGCTCACCCTTGGTCCTTGCTATACTCTTCCTACATGAGCTACGTCCACCTCCACACCCACAGCCATTACTCCCTCCTCGATGGCATGAGTAAAATACCCGAAATGGTGGCTCGGGCTAAAGAGTTTGGCATGCCCGCACTGGCTCTGACTGACCACGGCAACCTGTACGGGGCTATAGAGTTCTACCAGGCCTGTAAGAAGGCTGAAATCAAGCCTATCATCGGAGTAGAAGCGTACATCGCTGAGCGTACCATGGCCGACAAAGAGCCTGGTATAGACAACCGTCGCTACCACCTGACACTCCTTGCGAGAAACAATGCCGGCTATAAAAACCTTATGAAGTTAGTATCGAAAAGTAATCTCGAGGGGTACTACTACAAACCGCGCATGGACCTTGATCTTATTAGACAACACAGCGAAGGGCTTATCTGTCTTTCTGGTTGTCCAGGAAGCCGCTTTGTTCAGTACCTAAAAGCTGGTAACAAAGAAGAGGCGGTAAAACTCCTTCATACCTATATCGAAATCTTCGGTAAGGAATACTTGTTTGTTGAAGTAATGAATCATGAAGAGGTTGATTGGTATATTCCTCTTATTCCAACTATTGTCTCTATCGCCAAAGAACTTGATTTACCTATTGTCGGCACATGGGATTCTCACTATCTACACGCAGAAGACAAGGAAGCACACAACACACTCCTTGCTATCAACACCAACAATCAAAACTTTAAATTTGGCGGGAACTATTCTTTTATTTCTCCCGAGCAAGCCGAGGAGCTATACAAAGATATTCCAGGGGCTATAGAAAATACTCTCAAAGTTGCGGATTTGGTAGATATTGATATTGAATTTTCTCCCTGGCGTTTTCCTACGTACCCTATCGAAGCAGGGTCAAACTATGATGATGAACTAAGACGTGCAGTAGAAAAAGGGATAGAGGAAAAAGAATACGAAAAAACTGACGAAGTTGTGACTCGTATAGAATTTGAGCTCGATATCATAAAAAATAAAGGCTTCTCTTCATACTTTCTGGTAGTGGCAGACTTGGTGCGGACAGCTCGAGATATGGGTATCTATACCAACACCCGAGGATCGGCAGCGGGTTCTCTGGTGTCATATCTGTGTGGTATTACAACTGTAGATCCTATTAAGTACAAGCTTCCCTTTGAGCGATTTTTGAACCCACTTCGACCAGGTATTCCTGATATCGATCTTGATATCGCCGACAATCGTCGTGATGATCTCATTTCATACGCAAAACAAAAGTATGGGGAAAAAGCAGTCGCACAAATCTGTACCTTTGGAACAATGGCTGCTCGTGGAAGTGTCCGTGACGTAGCGCGAGCACTGGGGTATCCCTATAGCGTTGGCGACATTGCTGCCAAACTGATTCCTATGGGAAGCCAAGGCTTCCCTATGACCATCGAGCACGCACTTGAAATAGAGCCTGATTTTAAAAAACTCTACGAAGAAGATAGGCCTACCAAAGAGGTTGTGGACCTAGCAAAAAAAATTGAAGGAAATGTTCGCCACATCTCCATTCATGCTGCCGGAGTTATTATTTCCCCTACTCCTGATATTACCGAATTCACACCTATCCAATACGACCCAAAAGGTGAAAATAAAATAATTACCCAGTACGACATGTTCTCTGGTGGACGAGACGGTGTTGTAAACCTACCGAAGTTTGATATGCTCGGTATTCGCAACCTGCAGTTCATCTCTGGAGCTATTGAGCGTATAGAAAAAATACGAGGAATAACTATAGACATCGACACTATTCCGCTCGACGATCCGAAAGTATTTGAAATGCTTTCTCGGGGAGAAACAGTAGGGGTATTTCAAATGGCTGGAGACGGGATGACAGCATATCTACGTGAACTAAAACCGACCAAGGTTGAAGATTTGATGGCTATGGTGGCACTCTACCGTCCTGGACCGATGGATGTGATCCCTGAATACATCAAACGAAAAAACAACCCGAGCCTCGTGTCATACCTTGATCCTCGAATGGAAAGCTACCTCCAAGCCTCATACGGTCTGATCGTCTACCAAGACGACCTGCTTTTTAGCTCTATAGAACTTGCTGGATATGACTGGTTAGAAGCTGATAAATTCCGTAAAGCAGTGGGAAAGAAAATCCCGGCAGAAATGGCTGCCCAAAAAGAAAAACTCCAAAAAGGTATTATTGAAAACGGACAAACAAAAGAATTTGCGGAAATGCTGTGGAAGCTCTTTGAGCCGTTTCAGGCGTACGGATTTAACAAAGCGCATGCTGCAAGCTATGGTATGGTGGCGTATAAAACAGCCTACCTCAAGGCCAACTACCCTGCCGAATACATGAGTGCTTGTATGACAGCTGAAAGTGGTGATATTGAATCCTGTAGTGAATATATAAACGAAGCTATCCGTATAGGCTTTACTATCCTTCCGCCTGATGTAAATGAGTCTTTTTCAGATTTTACTGTTGTGGTTGAAAACGGCGAAGTCAGTAAGAAAATTCGTTTTGGGCTCAACAATATCAAAAACTTTGGCGAGGAAATCGGCAAGGCAATCATTGCTGAGCGTAAGGCACATGGTCCATACACAAGTATCGAATCGTTTCTCGAGCGAGTAACGCACAAAAACTTGAACAAAAAGTCTCTCGAGGCACTGATTATGTGTGGGGCTATGGACTCATTTGGCGATCGAGGGGTACTCTCAAGCAACATAGAGACATTGCTCGCCTTTCACAAAAATATCACGGCGCACAGCAACTCACAGAGTAGCTCCCTCTTTGATACCCTCGATTCAAAACCACAAAGTGTTTTGATGCTTAAAGAAGCTACACCAGCAACACTCACACAAAAACTCGCGTGGGAAAAAGAGCTTCTTGGTTTTTATATTTCTGGGCACCCACTCGACATGTTTGATGCACAACTGCAAAAATCTGGAACAACAGTAAAAAAACTATTGTCACAAGCAGCAACTACTAGCCCTCAGAAAAAATTTGGCCGTGACCAAGCGAAAAAGGAAGTACTGGTGGTTCATATCGACTCCGTTAAAATAATCATGACCAAATCAAGTAACAAGAAAATGGCATTCCTCACAGTTCAAGACAAAACAGGAGCCATTGAAGCAGTAGTCTTCCCTGAAACATTTACAAAAATTGGCTCGTTGCTGAAAGATGGTATCGTCGTAGCACTCGAATGCTCTGCGTCTAACCGAGACGGCAAAAACTCTTTGCTGATAGATAATATCAAGGTTTTATAGAAGTTTGACTTTTAAATCAATAGTTACTAGACTGGGGATAAACAAACCTATTAGTTCTATGGCAAAGCATCCTAAATTATTAAAAATCGAAGAAGACTTTGAGAACTTAGATAAATTTCTTATTAATAAAATAGAAAAAACAGCAAGGCTTGAAAAAATTATAGAACTGTTAAAAGCGTATCGATTTAACGCTTACACAGCCTGTATAGATCTATACAAATATTATAATCTTACTACAAAATATCCGGAATCAGATATAAGAGAGAGGCTAAAAAGTAAAGTAAGAGTTTACGCCCTAAAAATTCAAGGTCTTGCAATATCTAACTAAGTCAAAGAGGCACTGCAAAAGTGCCTCTTTTTTGTAGCTAAAACACAAAAACACCACCTCTTGCGGGGTGGTGTTTTTGCTTTATAAATAATTCCAACAGCTATTTATATTTTTGTTTTTTCGATCTTTACCATAAGTGCTATAACTTCTTCAGCGTAGGTTGGAACCACACTAGGAGGGTTATAGGTTTCAAGAATACCTTTCACAGTTTTGTTGTCGTAGTATCGTGCTGTTCTTGGGTTATCACCTGAAAGGTGTTCCGCAAGAGACTCGATAGCATGATCATAGCTCTTGAAACTAATTTTACATGAACCCCATCCAAAGGCAGAGTAACTAACGCTTTTACAAGCATGTCGTCCCCCTGTTGATTCGCGGACCGCAATTGCTGGAATTAGCCGCCAATCAAGATCACGTTTTTCAGCCTCAAGCACCATTTTCATACCGTATCCTTCAAGTGGCATATCGCCCTTTGCAAAATAGGTATCAATTTTGGCAGCTTTCTCCTCTCTTTCCACTTGGAGCGCTTGTTCCTGTGCTGATAGAGCTTGATGTTCCGATTGATCGGTTACGAACTTATCTACTCCTGCCGTAAAGGTAGAAATAGACAAACTAGTAGCAATCATCGGAATAACGATAAATGATCGAAGTATTGTTTTTGTTTTTGTTGAACTCATAAGTTCCGGTTTAGCTCCGGAGGAACTCCATGTCAGTATTTTTCTCCGTAGATATATCGATAAGACATCTCTAGAA
>CAYHJY010000041.1:0-4658 GCA_964357135.1 uncultured Candidatus Saccharibacteria bacterium | reverse complement strand
GCCTGCCATTTCTTTGTAACCTCACGAACTTCGTGAGGTTACAAAGAAATGGCAGGCCCTTATGCTTGAGGTTCCAAACGTCCCTGATATCTCTGTACCAGAAGGTGGAAGCGATGAAGAAAACCTAGAGCACCATGTGCACGGTGAAAAGCCTACATTTTCTTTTGTACCAAAAGATCATACAGAACTTATGGAGGCTCTTGATATGGTTGATTTTGATCGAGGGACAAAGGTGGCTGGATTTCGTGGATATTTTTTGAAAAATGATGCCGTACTGCTTGAGTTTGCATTATGGAACTATTTTATGCAGGCAATAATCAAAAAAGGATTTTCGCCTATGGTGGTGCCGTCACTCGTAAACAAACAAACACTTTTTGGTACCGGATATTTACCACAAGGAGAGGAGGATTTGTATAAAACACAAGATGAAGATTATTTGGCGGGTACAGGAGAAGTGGCTATGATGTCATATCATAGTGACGAAGTGCTTTCACTTTCTGATTTACCAAAAAAGTATGTAGCCTTTTCTCCGTGTTTCCGTCGTGAAGCAGGAAGTCATGGTAAGGACGTCAAAGGACTTATTCGTGTGCATGAATTTTTTAAACTTGAACAAGTAGTACTTTGCGAAGCTGCTCACGAAACATCTGTTGCTCTTCATGAAGAGATTACAAAAAATGTTGAAGAGCTACTCCAGTCACTCGGTCTTCACTATCATGTAGTGGTGAACTGTGGAGGGGATCTGGGTCTCGGACAAGTGAAAAAGTATGATATTGAAGTGTGGATGCCTTCACAAGAAAAGTTTCGGGAGACGCACTCTTCTTCATATTTTCATGATTTTCAAACACGACGTCTCAACATTCGTTATAAAGATGCAGAAGGAAAACTCCGCTATGCACACTCTCTCAACAACACACTTGTTGCAACGCCGTCTCGCATTATTCCGGCTATTATTGAGAACTTCCAACAAGCAGATGGCACCATCCGTGTTCCAGAAGTACTTCGCCCATATATTGGTAAAGACGTATTAGGGAAATAGTATCTCTCTATGTATGAAAAGACATATCACACCCGCGTACTAAAGACAGAGACAATGTCGACTAAAGAGGCGCAGAAAAATGTTCGGAAACGATTTTCATGGAAGAAGTTTTTTGTTGTGCTAGGTGTAGGTGTGGTGCTCTTTGGTGCGGTCTATGCTATTCGATATCACAATTTTCAAGTGAGAGATATCGTCGTTGTTGGAGCTAGTGTTCTCGATGTCGAAGATATAGAGGCACATGTAAAAGATCGCCTTGTGGGGAAACATCTATGGATTTTTCCTAAAAGTAGTATTTTCCTTATTAACGAACAATGGTTTGAGCATTCGTTACAGGAAGCTTTTCCTCGCATTGAAACTATTGTAGTAAAGCGTGATAGCTTCCACGGGTTAAAAATTGTAATTAAAGAATTTGAAGCTCTCTATTTGTGGTGTAGTCACAGTGACGAGGATTGTTATTTTATGGACAAGCAAGGTGTGGTGTATAGCAAGGCACCAGTTTTTTCTGGAACAGCGTACCCAAAGATTATTGTTGATGCTGAGGTACAACAACTCCCATTTCAGGGTATGGTGCTCTCTGAGGTAGAGCGTATTTCAGAACTCGAATCACGACTGTCAGAGATCAACATTACGCCAACTGCCTTTTCTTATAGTTCACCTCGAGAAATACGTATTGATTTTCTTCACAATATAACAATAGCCACGATACAGATCGATATGGCAACCCCTACACAGACATCTCTCGAATATATTTTCTCGGGCATTCGTACAGAACCACTCTCATCACTATTTCATAACCCTGAAAAGAAGCTGTTATACATAGATGTTCGTTTTCCAAGTAAAGTAGTGTATAAATTTGATACCAATGAATAATTTTTGGCAACAACTCCGACAGCAAAAAGAGCTGACAAAAAAACCATTTTTCGCCCTTGCGCCTATGGCCGATGTTACTGACCCCGCTTTTCGTGCACTTATAGCCAAGTATGGTAAACCTGATGTGATGTGGACCGAGTTTGTATCTGCTAACGGCTTGATGAGTAAGGGGCGAGAGGTACTTGGAAGAGATTTGGTTTTCTCTGATGCGGAGAGGCCTATTGTGGCACAACTCTTTAGTTCAAATCCTGAACATATGGAAGGTGCTGCGAAACTTTGCGCAGAGCTTGGCTTTGATGGAATAGACATAAACATGGGGTGCCCTGACAAAACCATTGAAAAACAGGGCGCAGGCGCAAGTATGATCAAGACACCAGAGGTAGCCAAGGCTGTCATAGAGGCTGCCAAGCGAGGTATTGCGAGTGCAGGGAAAACTATTCCTGTGTCGGTAAAAACACGAGTAGGGTATAACACTGTGGCTATAGAAGAGTGGATAGGGTTTTTGTTGAAGCAAGATATTGCTGCTCTGACAGTACATGCACGAACACGAAAAGAATTATCAAAAGTGCCCGCTCCTTGGGGACGGATTCGTGAAGTGGTATTACTTCGAGACAAGATTTCTCCAGATACCGTGATTATTGGAAATGGCGATGTCGTCTCGCTCGCTGACGGCCAAGCTAAAGCACAAGAAAGTGGTGTAGATGGGGTAATGGTAGGCCGAGCACTGTTTGGCAACCCGTGGTTTTTTGATCCTACTCGAGAAATGGTAGCGACACTTCCCAAACGTGCACCGTGGATATTGCGAAAGCTTCCCTTCGTAAAACGATTTTTTGATACTAAACGCAAGGCAGCAGTTTCGAAGACTAAACCTATTTCTGTAGAAGAGCGGCTGCGTGTCATGGTAGAGCATAGTGAGCTCTTTGAAACGATGCTCGGAGATATCAAAAACTTTTCTATTATCAAGAAGCATATGAAGGCCTATGTGACAGGGTTTACTGGAGCCAAGGAACTTCGAGTAGCGCTTATGGAGCAGGCAAATAGTTCTAGTGAAGTAAAACGGATTGTTGAGGAGTTTTTGACAAAAAGATAGGAAAAGAATAAAGTAAAATAAAACTACTCTTTATGGAACAAACTAAAACGTTTAAGGTTTTCAGTAATGGACTTACTGCTGAGTTCGATTATTATGACGAAGCAAGACAGGTTCTTGAAAAGGCACAACAAGAACTTTCATCAAGAACCACAATGTTAGCTGAAGGGTTGTATAAGAAATTACAGAGCTTTATTGATGATGGAGAAGTAAAAGATTTTTTTGATTGTTATAGTCCAAACGGTAGGCCAATACTGTTGGATCTTTGCCTTCTTCACTTCAAAGAGGAAAAAAAGGTGGCCCAAATGTCGGAGCTTTGTTGTTCAAAGTACGCTTTCATTCATTTAGGGAAAGACAAGGAGAATATCCTAATCAAAACCATCAATGAGAAAAAAATTTTTGGTTCTTACGCTGATATTTGTATCACTTCCAACCAAACAGGCCTTTGTTTCAAACTAAAGCTCAATGAAGCTTAAGTGTAAAAACTGTGATCCCGCTATAAAAGCGGGGTTTTATTTTTTTTGGTACAATAGGGGGCATGACAAAAGATGCTAATAGCCAAGTGCTGTATCGTAAATATCGTCCGGGCGACTGGTCTGAGGTTGTGGGGCAAGAACATATTGTTTCAGTTCTGACCCAGTCTATTGCCAATACTTCATTTGCTCACGCCTACCTCTTTACTGGAAGTCGAGGGACAGGGAAGACTTCAGTTGCGCGTATTTTTGCTAAAGCGCTCGGTACGAACCCAGAGGATATCATCGAGATAGACGCCGCTTCAAATCGTGGCATAGACGATATTCGGGCACTTCGAGAGGCAGTGCGGTCATTTCCTTTTTCATCTCCGTACAAGGTCTATATTATCGACGAGGTACACATGCTTTCCAAAGATGCGTTTAACGCACTTCTGAAAACACTCGAAGAACCGCCTGCTCATGTAGTATTCATTTTAGCAACCACCGAGCTTGATAAGGTCCCAGAAACCATTCTTTCTCGATGCCAGGTCTTTTCATTTCGTAAGCCAACAGAAAAGATACTGACAACAGTAGTAGAAGATATAGCAAAGCGAGAAAGGGTAACTATAGATACTGAAGCTGCCGCACTTATAGGATTCTTGGGTGATGGATCATTTCGTGATACCTACGGACTTTTACAAAAAACACTCTCCGCATCTACTGACCGTACTATTACTCGTGAGCTCGTAGAGCGCGTAACAGGTGCGCCGTCACTAAAGGTAATACACGAACTCTATGATGCACTTATCAATAAAGATATTGCTGTAGCCTACGAAGTACTGGCAAAAAGCAACGAGCACCACACAGACATGATGCTCCTCGCACAACTCTTGCTCGATACTATGCGTATGAGTCTCATGTATCGTTATGCGCCAAAGATGCGAGAGCAGATAGAGAGTGAACACAACGAGCGTTATATTGAAATCATCAAACGGGGAGCAGTCGAAGGTGCAGAGGTGATCTCCTCTGGAAGTATTGTGTCTATGATTACTGCCATCGAACGTATTGCCTACGCGGCTATCCCGGTTTTGCCATTAGAGTTGGCGTTTCTTGAGATGACGGGAGCGGAATTGAAAGTATAGAGAATTTATGTTATAAATTGCTGGCGTATGGCAAATAAATATTGGGGTGTCGTCTAATGGTAGGACAACGG
>CAYHJY010000040.1:0-4715 GCA_964357135.1 uncultured Candidatus Saccharibacteria bacterium | reverse complement strand
TGCGCGCGTCAAGAAGGAGAGAGCTGGCTGTAACAGTGTCTTTTCCATTCTTGTTGAGCAGGTCGATAAGAGTTTGTGTTCGATCAATTACTAAAGAGAGTTTTGTGATAGTACTGCGAAGTTCAGCTTCTATCTTTTGTTTTCGAGTAGTGACTGGTTCAGCTTTAAGTTTTTTTATCTCGGCAGCAGGCTCTTTGTTTGGAGGGGTTGCAGACGCAGTCAAATCAGCCTTTTCTTGTGCAGATGCAGAAGAGGTAAGGGTCAATAGGGCTATAACGCTAGCAATAAGTGCCTTTTTCATAGGATTAGTATACATGATCTGAGACGATTTGGTAGGGGGAATATTACAGCTACATATTTACTTTTTAAATATGTAAGATATAATAATAAAAATTTTCTTCTCATGAAAGAGCTACATAACCAATCTTTCTCTCCGGTTTTACGAAAAATCTTTTCCGGGTTAACAGGATATTGGCCCTGTTTAGCAGTAATCCTGCTCATAGCGATATTAAGAATTTTTTTCTTAGATTCAGACCAAACATTCAACGTTTTAGTAGGTGTCGTGGTCGGGGGGTGTATTTTTCTCGTTATACACTCTAAGGGAGAAGGATATTAAATTGCTTTAATCAAAATGCCTCCGTGCTATACGGAGGCATTTTTTATTTTCTTAATTTTCTACTTTTGGAGCGTATTCTTTTTGATACAGTTCATGGCATTCATTAATAACGCTTACCGCTTCTTCTGTTGAATGGAATGTTTCTACAAAACCAGTACCAGGTTTTTTGAGTGCTTTATAGTTTTCCCAATAATATCTAGTTTCTTTTTCCCAATACTCTCCAAGGTCGGTATATGACTGTATGTGATCTGATCGTTTATCACCGTGCAGCACAGCAATGATTTTGTCGTCAACTTCACCACCATCAATAAATTTCATGATTCCAATAACTCGAGCCTCTACGAGAGACCCCGGAACCAATGGTTCAGTAATGTTTACTATCTCAACATCCAGAGGGTCATTATCTTTATCCCAGGTGCAGGGAATTGCTCCATAGGTGAAAGGGTATGCAAGAGAGGAGTAACCAACGCGATCTAGTTTTAATTGGCCGCTCTCAGTAATAATTTCATACTTGTTGATACTTCCAGCAGAAACTTCGACAATAACATTGATTACGTTGTTTTCTTTGTCTGCAAATGGGGGTAATACATGCAATAGGTTTAGCATGTACTTTGATGGTTTATGATTTATGTTCGCCATATTATGCAGACTCTTCTGTACTAGAGGTGGTTTCTGTTTCGACTTCATCAGAAACAATTTCTTTTTCTTCAGACACGAGAGCAGAGAGAGGTTTAAAATCATCACCTTCTACTAATTCATCAGAAACACCTTCCTCTAGAGGCATTTCAGAGCCTTTGATATCGATCTTCCATCCAGTGAGTTTTGCAGCGAGGCGTACATTTTGCCCTCCCTTTCCGATAGCAAGAGAGAGTTGGTCAGGAGTTACTTCGATACTTGCTTTGTGCTCTGTCTCATCGAGTATTACATCAAGAACTTTTGCTGGAGAAAGAGCTTTGCGGACAAATTCTGCTGGGTCTTCTGACCATTCGATAATATCAATCTTTTCTCCGCCAAGTTCGTTCATGACAGTACTAACACGCACACCACGTTGACCAACACATGATCCCACAGGGTCAATATTTGGGTCAGCAGTGAATACAGCGATTTTACTTCGCGCTCCTGGTTCACGAGCAATCGATTTGATTTCTACGATACCGTTCGCGATTTCAGGAGACTCTTGGGCAAAGAGCTTCTCCATAAATTTTGGATGTGTTCGAGAGATGCGGAGGTTGATACCACGAGGAGATTCTTCTACATGGTAGAGATAGCCGCGCACACGAGCGCCGCGCACGTACCGTTCGCCAGGGATTTGCTCAGCTGCAGGGATCACACCGGTTGCACGGTTAAAATCAATAAATACAGTGCCTCGGTCAACCTTTTGGATGTGACCTGAAACAATATCACCTTCTTTGCTCCCAAATTCGTCCATGATTGAGCCACGCTCTGCTTCACGAATACGTTGAATGATCACTTGCTTTGCTGTTTGTGCAGCAATACGCCCAAAGTCATCCTTTGGTTCAAGGTTGAAAACTATTTCGTCTCCGATAGCAGCATCACTTTTCATAATACGAGCATCGTCAAGAAGAATGTGTTTTTCTTCGTTGTAGCTTTCACGTTCGTCGGTCTCAGGTCGGTCCTCAGTTTCATCTTCGAAGTATACGAGCGAGTCGTCTACTACAGTTTTCACTTGATCAAAAGCGACAGACCCTCCATCGAGGTCGATATGGGCACGAACAACTTGCCCTTTCTTGCCGTACTCCTTTTTATAGGCGGCTGCAAGGGATTGTTCTATAGCGTCAATAAGCTTGTCGCGACCGATTCGGCGCTCAGTTTCAAGCTGTTCTATGGCAATTTTTAGGGCTTTAATATCTAACATATATTTGTATTGTTATTGATTTGTAATGATTTTACGGCTTTTTGGGCTACTTTTTAAAGCAAATGCCCTCTTAGGGAGGGCAAAGGCGCTTACAAGCACAAATATAGCATATATATATTGTATGGACAATATCCACAGGTTATGCACTTTTTGGGCTGTTTACATTGACAAAATGGGTATTTTGGGTATATACTATAATCAAATATACGAAAGTACATTAAATTTCGACGGCAATAGTGCCTTCATTCCTTAATTTTATAAAGATGAAAACTTCTTTTAAAAACGCTATGGGATGGAGCGTGTTGTCCATCCTTATATTTGCTTCTTGCTCAAAAGGCAAGGGTACTACAGGCGAAACACCTGATCCCAATCCAACACCGACAAACAGTGCTGTTATCAAGGAATTTAAACCTTCCAGCACAACAGTTTCTGTGGTTCTTACCGGTAAGTCAGAAGATGCTTCTGTACTGTTTAGCTGGCAAACAGCTAATGGTTCAAGCACTACCTTCAATGGCGTGTCCGTGAATCCTGCTGATAGTAAAAACGTTTCCGTTACACAGTCTGCAGACTTTACGCTCCGCGTAACCGGAGCTACTGTGGCTGAATCAACAAAAAAAGCCATAGTAACACTTCATCCGCAATTTGAAAAAATTGTGGGTACCGATCCTCTTGCAGGAAAAAAGTGGAGACTTGACTCGATTTTGGCTCGGCCTGTTGGTGGCACTGGACCGTACGCAGATCACACTGATACATGTCAGAGAACGTATGTATATACGTTTTATCGGGACCTTAGCTCAAAAATTGAGAGAGGTGCATGTGTAGGAGGATTATCTTCTCCTGGGACATTTACGTTTGACGCAGCCAACATGAAGATATTGGATAATCTTTCTTCATCTACTCGTTGGCAAACGGTCAGCTTTAACTCCACGTTTACGGTCATGGAATTTTTCTGTCCTGATGTTAGTGGTTTTGATCAGAGGCGTGTGTACAAATTACAATGATTTTATTTTAAGTCGTCCCTCAGGGACGACTTTTTCTTTTGTGGATAATACTTTGTACTATCGAGTCATTTAAAATGGTATGATTGTTGGGTAACAATAATATTTTTTCGTATGCATATAAAAACATTTTTGACCGCTCTCTTCTTTTCCTTTCTCTCTTTCTCTGTTGTAACACCGGCTATCGCTCAGTCCAACGCTGGAGTACTGGTTGCAACAGTAAATATACAAGATGCAACAATCACATCTCAACAAAACAACACTATCAATGCTGTTTTTACGCTTTCAAATGGTGAAGGGGTACAAAGCGGTGTTCGGTATGGGTTACAACTATATTCCGAAACACCTAAGGGAAAGGTTTTGGTAGACGAAAAAGTGTATGATGAAGTGTTAAATTTAGCAGAAAACACTTCTGTGCGAAAAGGTATTTCTTATAGCGCCCCAGCAACTCTTTCGGGTACTTATCAAGCAGTATTGGTGAGTAAAAATGCATCAAACTTTCCTTTTGCTATCTACCCACTCGGAAAAGTAACTTTTACTGCCTCTACTAAAGGCATGGTTATAACTCCAGATTCTTGTACTGCAACGCTTGATAAAAATTCAAAGGTGTATCCACTTAAAGATACATTGTTATTAACGAGCCCTTTTCAAACGGTGATTGTTACTTGTACCGCTACTAACACGGGCGCTGTAGCAGTTTCTACTGTTCCTCGGGTGATCACAAACGAACGCAGTGCGTTTGGAGAGGTGGTACAAACTGGTCCAGTGGTAACTTCTGCGTTGACATTTAAGGCAGGAGAGAAAAAGAATTTTTCTCTTGTTATTCCACTTGCGAAGAGTTCTCAAACATATGTTGCAAATCTCTCTTTTGTAACAGGAGATATTTCATCAAACAGTGTTCCCATTACTTATACTATACCCGGAGTGAGTGCAACTGTTTCAAACCTTTCTCTTGATAAAGATTTTTATAAACGAGGTGATACTGCGGCTCTGTCTTTAATCTGGGTAGGGTCAACCCCAAATATTTCTGCTGAGGTAAAATTGATGAACAGCCTTGGTCTTAATTGTGCAAAACCAATTGAGCAATCCATAACACCAGCAACAATCGAGGTTCTTATTCCTATAACAGCAAGCTGTCGTGATCCACATGTTGTTGTTACTCTCAAGGATGTTAGTGGGGGAGTTCTTGATGAAAAAGAATTTTCAGCAACAACAACCTCTACAC
>CAYHJY010000039.1:0-4814 GCA_964357135.1 uncultured Candidatus Saccharibacteria bacterium | reverse complement strand
TTACATGTAGCCAACAAAGTTGACCCATTGTTTGATATTGGTGTTATTAATCTTGAACTTATTTTGGCTGATTTAGAAACAGTGCAGAAGCGACTTGAAACAAATGGTCGCGATCACAAGCGTGGGGTAAAAGAAGCTATCGTTTTACATGAAGCCTTGGAGAAAATAAAAACAGCACTTGAAAACGAAGTCATGGCTCATACTGTTGCATTGGAGGATTTTGAAAAACCGCTGGTGGCGCAGCTCAACCTTTTAACCATGAAGCCAATGCTTTATGCACTCAACACGTCTGCGGCGAACGAAAACAAAATAAAGGAGGTTGTTGCTGAACTTCCTGGTCCATATATAGAAATAGACCCAGTATTTGAAACAGGGTTTGATCAGATGATACAAGCGTGTTACAAGCTTCTTAACCTTGAAACATATTTTACGACAGGTGAGGTTGAAACACGCGCGTGGACTATAAAGGTAGGGAGTACTGCTCCTATTGCAGGGACAGCTATTCATACAGATTTTAAAGACAAATTTATCCGTGCTGAAGTAGTTTTTTGGAAAGATCTTCTCGATGCAGGAAGTTATGCAGAAGCTCGCGCTAAGGGCTTGGTTAGAATAGAAGGGAAGGAATATATCGTTAAAGACGGGGATGTGATTGAGTTTAGAATATAAAAAACCTGAAGGTGGTAGCGCTTCAGGTTTTGTAGCTTGTTGGGATAAAAATAAAGATTTTGTCTTTGAGGATGTCATCATATCTTTGCTCAAATACTTTCCCATCTAAACTTTTAGTAAAGATCAAGCTAGTATTTATGTAAACCATGTGATGATACATTTCATTTTCTAATTCTTTTTTTAATAAACCAATCTTGTCCATAAACTGCCTCCAAAAACCTCGACTTTTATCTTTTTTAAGAAGACTCATTAACTCTCTGAAACGAGAGTGTTTTACTATGGAAATAGTCAGTAGGTGTTTTTGTTTTGTGCTATTCCAATAATGCTCAATTTCACAAGATAGCACATTGCCACATTGCAAAAGATTTAATTCCTCTTCGTTAATATAAATGCAATAGTCGTGGTTTCCGTTTTCATTAAAAGAGCCTCTCATAGTAAGTTTGTTTTTGAGTACTGTAGCAGTAGGGAAGTCAAAAAGAAATAGCTTGACTTTCTATCTAAAAGATGCTATAATTATACAAAATCAAATCCTTTAAGTATGAAAAGAATCATTTACAAACCAGACGGGAACTTAACTAAGTTTGCGTTTTGGGGAACATTTCTCGTAATTGTTGTTCTTGGATATATCATCATTGGAAGTTTGATCACAAGCCTCCAGTTAGGTATGCCACTTAGAACAAAATAAAATATAAATTTTAGATGTAGGTCCGGATATACTCCGGACTTATTTTTTTAGTTGCTCAATTTCTTTTTGAAGTTGTGTAAGAATAGTTTGAATAGCTGCGATAGCATTTGCTTCCTTTGTTTCTACTTTCAAGTCTTCAGTACTATCTTCCTCAATGTCTTCAATATCTTCTTGGATTTCATCCACATCTTTTTGAATCTCATCCACATCTTTTTCGATCTCTTCAACACCTTCTTCAATCTCTTCAATATCCTCCTGGATCTCTTCGACGTCTTCCTGAATAATTTCAATATCTTTAGTGTTCTTATTAACCGACATTTGTATGAAAATACCGAGATAAATAGCCTCGAGTGAAAGAAGGGTGGTCAACACCAATAGTACACGATCAAAACTGATACCAAACAAAGGAAGACTAAATACTGCGACAAATAAAATAGTGTGCACCGCAAGACTTTTGGTAGAACCAATCCACCTTGTTGCTTTCTCAGCGGTTTTTTCAAGCTTTACTTTGTTACGCTCTAGTTGCTCCATATTCCTCTTGTTGTACCATAAAAAATACAGATGAAGCAAGAAAAAAGTCCCGATTTGCTCGGGACTTTGAATAATCTGAATACACATTACGCCACCTGTTCACGGGAAAATTTCTTGATGTTCAAAGACTCTATTACAACTTCGACAAGTTTATCGAAGGGAATCCTCGAAGGAGTAGTATCGATTGAACTTTGTGATCCATTGAGAATCCAACGGGCTTTAGAATCGTAATACCACTCTTCGCTCCCAGGTACAGTTCCATCAGTTGTTAACGCCATGTCATTAAGTCTAAAAGACAATTTCTTGGCAAGCATTTCCTGTACTCTGATACCTATTACTGCATGGTTTAGATTAATACCAGATCTTTTCTTTGTAATAATAAAGGTTAACCCTTTGCTATTACGCAGAATGGTCACATCAGCATTTGCTCCATGTTCGCTGCGGGCATAGGCTCCGATTTCCAGATCGTCGCTTTGTCCGGCTACGACAGTAATTTCACGGCCATAATGGTTGCACTGAATTACCCGGCATTTAGTGTCAAATTCTTTCTTTGTTTCAGTAAAGAATTTTGTTTGTTGCACTATTTTCCACCAGATTGGTTGCATTGCCCATTCCAATGCTCCTTGCGGATCGTTATCAAAATGGGTTTTGTTGCAAAGGGTTATTAAGGCACCCAAATCATGGGGACTTTTTCCACCCTGTGAATCATTTTGCAACGTGTACTCAAGTAGCTCTTTAAACCGAGGCTCTTTATCGATACCCAGTGATTTTGCTACTAAAGTTGCTGCGCATTCATTTTCTCTGCGGGGTTGTCCATCAACAGGATGCTCGTCATACGGGCTTCCTCCGACGCCAACCAGGATAAATCCTTCTTTATACCATTCAAGCCATGTACGGCCGTCCGGCGTTTTTGCAGAGTTCCAGAAAATAACTTTCGCATCTTTTATACCAGGAAATTTTTTGTCTCCAAAATGTAATAAAAAGACGATAGCTACCACCTCATCGAGGTGGGGTTTGCGGTGTGTTACGATTGTGTACTGCATTGTAATGAACGGGTTTTAGGTTAAGAAAAATACAATTCTCGAGCGGGGAAGCTAAGCGCTGTATTTTTCCTAACCTTTGGGTATATTATAGCATTTATACAATAAAAGTCAAGCATAGATAATTTGCCCAAAATAGGCTTTTCTGATATAGTTTTGCCACTATGCCACAACAAAATCTCGTAAAACTAGTGAACAAGGAGACTGGGGAAACCTATTGGTCTACTAAAAATCGCAAGAAACTCGCTGGTATCAAGCTTGAATTCAAGAAATACTCTCGAAAGCTTCGAAAGGTTGTCTCTTTCAAGGAATCAAAGAAATAATAAAAAGACCTCCGCTGTGGAGGTCTTTTTATGTCGTCTATATATTTTGGCGGGCGATGGAGGAATCGGACCCCCACCAAAGGTTTTGGAGACCTTCGTTCTACCACTAAACTAATCGCCCGTAACGATTGATACTATAACAAAAAACAGTGATTTGGGCTATTTTGCATATTTCTTAAACCAGGTTCGTTGGCGTTTGGCGTAATGCCAGATGGCCATTTCTAGTTGTGAGAGCGTGTCTTCTCTCGATAGTTTATTCTGGAGATAGAGTGCGAGATATTTATATTCAAGCCCAAGCGATTCCAGTCTTTGCCATGAGACGCCTTCACTATGGAGTCGCTCTACTTCTTCTACCATACCTGTATCCATACGTTTGAAGAGTCGGTCATGAATCCGTTTCTTTAACACATCATCAGGGAAGTCCAAATAATGCCATTCTAAATCGTATTGCGGATTTGTTACTGTTTCAGGGACAGAGCCAAGAGTTGTTGCTATTTCAATGGCGCGGATAAGGCGAACTTTGTTTTTCGTATCAACGAGAGCAAAACGTCGCGGGTCGAGGGCCTCCAGTCTTTGCTGTAAATCTTCTAAAGAAAACTCTTGGAGTTCTGCACGAAGTTTATGGTTTGGAGGAACAGCAGGGAAGACTGTGCCACACACTACGGCATCGATGTAGAGCCCTGTACCACCACAAATGATAGGTGTGTGACCGCGAGCAATAATGTCTTCAATAGCTTTTGTTGCAAGCGCTTGGTATTGCGTCACCGAGAATATTTCTTTGGGATCAGCAACATCAAGCAAGTGATGAGGAACATCTCGCATTTCTTCTGTAGTAATTTTGCCACTACCAATATCTAGGCCTTTGTATATCTGACGAGAGTCAGCAGAAATAACTTCACCACCAATTTTCTTGGCAAGCTCTACTGCATAATCACTTTTCCCCGTAGCTGTCGGTCCGCAGACGACAATGAGTTTTTCCATATTGTGCCGGAGAGAGGACTTGAACCTCCACATCCTTGCGAATACTCGATTTTGAGTCGAGCGCGTCTACCATTCCGCCACACCGGCAATAACCCCTATTGTATAGCCTTTTTTAGGGAAGTAAAGAAGACACTTGACAATTTTATTATCTTATGCTAAGATGTAATCGAACCTAAATTGTTCAATGTGTCGATAAAAAGACACACAGTTACAACAACCTTGGTGTTCTGCGAAAGCATACAAAGGATTTCCTTATGTAGAACCAAAGACGGGCTTGGCAAGCCCAAACCAAGGCATGGCTAACCAACCATGGACTGACAACTATTGCTGTCAAACTTTCTCTACCATCGCTTAGTGCGGTGGTTTTTTTGTTTTTATATCAAAAAATTTTCATGCTATTATGTACACATGTCGAACCTATATTCAAATTCTATTTTCTTTATCGATACCGATAAAATTTTCCCGAACCCATATCAGCCACGTCGAGAATTTGAAGAAGGTCCACTGAAGGATCTCGCTGACTCTATTCGTCAGTATGGTGTGCTTCAGCCGCTCACTGTTTCTCGTATTGAAAAGGAAACTCCTGAT
>CAYHJY010000038.1:0-4986 GCA_964357135.1 uncultured Candidatus Saccharibacteria bacterium | reverse complement strand
AGTTGCAGCAGCTCCAGCAGCTGGCGCAGCCGCAGGTGGCGCTGAAGAAAAAGACGCGTTTACTGTTGTACTTGAAAGTGCAGGTGAGCAAAAAATCGCTGTTATGAAGGTGGTAAAGGAAGCTCTCGGACTTGGCCTCAAAGAAGCTAAGGATCTCGTAGATGCTGCTCCAGCTACTCTTAAGGACGGTATGAAGAAGGACGAAGCTGAAGCTCTCAAGAAAGCTATTGAGGAAGCTGGCGGAAAAATCGCTCTTAAATAAGTAAATATACTTTTTAAACAAAAACATCCCTGTTGACAGGGGTGTTTTTGTTTTGTAAGGTTGTGAAAAAATACCATGGACAGTACTTCAGAAGTATTCCTGAATAGTCTCGTTATTTGTTTTATTGGTGGATTTATTTTCTCCTTAACTATCGGTAGAATGATCAGTGAAATAATTTTTGAAAAAGAACCAGAAACAAGTATCCCGGCTATTATCCTGGGCTGGCTTTGTGTTTTTGGTATGTGCCTATTTTTTAATGAAGGTTCTTTTTCAAAAATCTCTATTTTATTTTATCCAGCTTTTCTTCTTTCGGGTATTATTTTTTATGCCTTGGTAAGGTTAGTAGGAAGCAAATAAGTCTGAAACCACTCGCTTGACGCGGGTGGTTTTTTGTTTAGTATAAGAACAAACAAATACATACAACTATGTTACATGAACAGTCAACCGAAGAGCTTCTTGAGCAGGCTAAGGTAGATTTCAAAGCTTTCGATACCAGTTTGCGCATTGTTGCGGATGCTGATGAAAAAAGTAAAACAAGTAAAACAGCCTTACGCCAAAGAATTGCTTTACTTTTCCAGATTCATATCAACAAAAATCCGGAAGGTCTTAAAATTTTGCACAGTAATTGTGCCTTAGCAATGAGCGACGAGCCTGAAGACCAAACACTTTTGGAGATGCTCATAGAGGCTATTGTTGATGTTGCTCTGGAAGCTGGCCTGAAAGAAAAAGATCAAAAGGAAAAAGGTCCAGAGAAAGAAAAGACCTTATTTCTTATTGATACGAATTCAATAAAGCAGCTTGATGTTATTGCGTTGGATCGAGTTTTAAAACAAATAGAAAAAGTGTTGAAAGTCCGTACTGTAATTGATACAGAAGATAGTAGCATCAAACTTTTTCAAAAGTGAAAAAACATTTCTCTCAACACCGTCCGCCTTGCGCGGGCGTTTTATTTGACGAAATAAAAGATAAGAGTAGAGTGGAAGAAATCAAACACCACTTCTTTATGAAAAAGACACTACTGCTGTATGTGGGTATATTAATTGCTTATAACAGCTTCTCACAAAAAGATTCTTTATATGTCGGATGGGGAATAACAGCTGACGGACTCAGTAAGTCAAAAATGTTTTTAACCCGTGGTCAGCCGTATTACAGCACTCGCCAACGAATCCTTATGCAATACAAGGTAACAATTTCTCAGCCAACACAAGATGGCGTTGTTATCATTCCGATAAAACATAAAAATACACAGGAGGTCTCCTATGGTATTTTTTGTAGAATTTGGGCCTGGGAATATGTCGCCACTGTATCTTCTTTGCCAGCAGTTATTAAGTTTAGTGACATGGGGGATATAACCGTGCAATGCACTAACGGCCTCAAAACATTTCAACGTATTGTTTATGTGGCTTATCCTGGGCTTGTGTCATGGAAACAAATTTTTTAGAAAAACCTCCTCTCTTGCAGGGGGCTTTTGTTTTGCTTGATGTGGCTCTTTTTCTTTGCTACAGTTATATAGAATGAATCCCTTTTTCTAACCAAATCTTTTTGTTATGAAAAAATTTCTTTTTCTTTTATTCGTCATTGTGTTAGCAGTAGCGACACAGGCTCAAATATCGTTTTCTTCATCTATGCAAAAAGAGGATATAGTCTTATATCCGAATCCTGCAAAAAGCGAGGGGCTTCTAAATATAAAGTCTGAAACAGGCTTTATCCCACAATCGGCACAACTGTTTAATTCGGCAGGGAAACCGCTTGATTTATTTTTCCCTACTACTTTTACCAGTCAAAGTGTTATGGCTCTACCCAAGCTTCCGCCTGGCATATATCTTTTGTCTTTCTTAAACAAAGAGAAGAAAAGAGAATCAAAAAAGGTTGTGGTGACCTATTAAAATAAAAACCGCAGACATAAAAACCCTTCCAAATATGGAAGGGTTTCTTTTTTTTGTTTGACTACAAGGGTAAGCTCTTGTAAGGTATTGGCAAACCAAAAAAACCAAAAAATGAATAACCAGCAAATCAAAGCTTTTGCTCTTTCTCGAAGAGAGGAGGTAAACCTAAAAACAATGCCTCAAGGAGAAGAGAGAAAAAAATACCTTGATCAGATTAATTTTAGGAATAGAATTTCCTCTTACGTTAAAAATCATTGTCCTACTAATTTGTTACAACCTTATGTTTGTCCGGTAAGCAAAGCCCGATACGATAATGCTACATATGCGGACAAGTTGATTGAGGTTATTATGAAAAAAGCACAGGGTACACCTTTCCGGTGTGAGCTGGCGGTAGGAAAAGAGTTAGGACTGTATACCCTTAGAAAGACACGGATGTTATTTCATAGTATTCCTGCATTAGTTGCTTCAGTAAGAACCGTTAAGACTAGTGGCAATAGGTTTATTGTTGTTAATGCTGTTAAGAAATGATTTCTGGCCTCTCCTTTGGAGGGGTCTTTTTTATTCCGAACACGCTTTTGGCTTGGACACAAGGGGAAGTCGAGGATTATAATAGTGTTGTTATAAAGACGGTAAGTGGAAAATACAGGAAATGGACATCCTAGCAAAATTGTTTGGTGGAGTAGCACGCGTTAAAATCATGCGGTTGTTTCTATTGAATCCTGAACAAGGATTTGAAACAGCGGGTGTTGCTGAGCGCTCTCGTCTCAGTAGTTCGGTGGCTCGACAAGTAGTCAACCAGCTCTCAGCTATCTCACTTGTAAAAAAACGTTCTTTTATTAAGGAAACTGTTGATGGTCGTACTGGAAAAACAAAGAAGAAACGTGTACAAGGCTGGTTTCTCAATCCGGAATTTCCGTACATTAAAGAAATGAAAAGTTTGTTGATTGAAGGTGATTTCTTCAAACATGATGAACTCGTGAAGCGTTTCCGCCCGGCAGGGCGGGTGCAACTGCTTGTTGTTTCTGGGGTCTTTATGCAACAAAGTGGTAGCCGTCTTGATGTGTTGGTGGTGGGGGATAATATTAGTAAAAAATATATTCAAAAGACAGTATCGGTGCTTGAGAGTGAGCTTGGGACCGAACTCTCGTATGCAGTGTTTGATACGAGTGACTTCAAGTACCGTGTTTCTATGTACGACAAGCTCCTTCGAGACATGTTCGAATACCCGCATACTCGACTTTTGGCGGGGAAGGAGTTTTCCACCTTTGTTTTCCCAAATTAGCTAGGCCAGGGTATACTATAGGTACTACTGTATAGGAAGGTTCCAGCAGTAATTAATTAACAGGATTTTCAATACGACGCGTTAGCGTCACAATCATATGCTCATACAAACATGGAGTGAAGTGTTTCGGGTTTCTCTACAAGGACTATGGTACGGTTTTGTACAAACATTCCCAAAGATTTTACTCGCGGTTATTATTTTTATTCTCGGATGGATCGTTGCATCAACTCTTAGTAAGATTGTCGCTTCTGCAATCGACGCTCTCAAGCTCGACAAACTCTTTAAGAGTGCAGGCGCAGAAGAAGTACTTGCTCGTGCAGGAGTTCGCCTCCATGTAGGAAAGTTCTTCGGAGAATTGGTGAAGTGGTTTATCGTTATCGTTTTCTTGGTAGCGTCCCTCAACATTCTCAATCTTGACCAAGTGACTATGTTCCTCCAACAAGTTCTTGCGTATATCCCACAGGTGATAATCGCAGCTCTTATCTTGGTATCAGGGACAATTCTTGCTGACTTTGTTCGCAAGCTTGTTTCAGGAAGTGCAGCTATCGCGCATGTTCGCTCAGCAAAAATGCTTGGCTCTATCGCATACTACGCTATCTGGATCTTGGCTGTTGTTACAGCACTCGACAAGCTCGGTATCTTCGGCTACTTCGGACAAATCATCTTTACTGGTCTTGTGGTGATGTTGGCCCTTGCTTTCGGACTAGCATTTGGTATCGGTGGAAAGGAAGCGGCAGCACGATGGATCAACCGTGTGTCTGATGACCTTGGAAACAAGCAATAATCACACGCTTTTCTACTCTCAAAACAGCTCCGTTTGGGGCTGTTTTGCTGTATGGCAAAAAGAGCGGAAAAATCCTTGACACCTATAGAGGGTTCCTATATACTCTTCCCACTTATGAGTATCCACGAAAAAGCAACCAATATCTAGGGCCTAGCCACAGACATGTTGCGCCGCCCCAGATGGCGGCATTTTTCGTGAAAACCGTAAGACTGTTACTTGATAATTACATGCTGTTCTCCATATGGATTGTATGAGTAATACAGTCTGCAGGTAGGGAGAGACAGAACGTGTTTCGTTGTAAAGCAAGCGGTTGCAACATGACGAAATACAAACCCAATATTTATTGGTTTTCTTTATCGTTTTAAAGCGACGATAGAAGAAAATGATTTCTAGATTTCCTAATAGGAAATTAAGAGCATATGGCGGATGCCTTGGTTCTACATGGCGATGAAAGACGTAGTATGGCTGCGATAAGCTTCGGGGAGGTGCCTAACAACCTTTGATCCGGAGATTTCTGAATGGGGAAACCCAATAGAGTAAACCTCTATTATGTTGGTCCGTAAGTGATCAACATGCGCACCTCGGGAAGTGAAACATCTCAGTACCGAGAGGAAAAGAAAACAATATAACGTAGTTATAACATTCCCCAAGTAGCGGCGAGCGAAAAGGGAACAGCCCAAACCGGAGCGTGCTTGCACGATCCGGGGTTGTAAGGCGGTGAGTCTCGTTTTACGAGAAAAGTTACAAAATGTATGTATAGAAAAAGTTGTTG
>CAYHJY010000037.1:0-5046 GCA_964357135.1 uncultured Candidatus Saccharibacteria bacterium | reverse complement strand
TGATACATCAACACCGCTTTGCTTTTTGAATTCTTCAGCTATCCAGTTGATGATTTTCAAGTCGATATCACGGCCTCCCATGAGAGAATCTCCGTCTGTACTTTTCACCTCTATAACATCTTCTGTAACCTCAAGAACTGACACGTCAAATGTTCCACCTCCAAAGTCGTAGACAACTATCTTTTCATTTTTCTTTGTATTGAATCCATATGCAAGAGCGGCCGCAGTCGGTTCGTTGATGATACGCTTTACATCGAGACCTGCGATAGCACCAGCGTCTTTCGTTGCTTTTCGTTGTGCATCGTTGAAGTATGCCGGAACAGTGATGATAGCTTCTGTTACTTTTTCACCAAGCTTGGCTTCTACGTCTGCTTTGATCTTTTGCAAAATCATTGCTGAAATTTCTTCTGGGCGAGAGTCTTTGTCGCCGAGCTTGATAAGTGCACCACCGTTACTATCTTTTGTCACAGAAAAAGGAGAAGTCTTGATCACTTTTTCCATACCGTGATCATCGTACTTGTGTCCCATGAAGCGCTTCACGCCGTAGATAGTATTTTGCGGGTTTGTTACTGCTTGTCGTTTTGCAAGAAGTCCAACGAGGCGGTCGCCATTTTTGCCCACTGCTACGATAGATGGAGTAGTTCGTGCGCCTTCGATATTTTCGATAATTTTTGGCTGTCCACCTTCAATGATGGCAACAGCTGAGTTTGTAGTTCCGAGGTCAATTCCAATGATTTTTCCCATAGTTTTTGTATATATAAATTAATTCAAATAATCAAAAGCAAGTATTTTCTATAAGAATTACAGAAATTTAGTGGTCGCGAAATACTTGTATGTCTATACTATACCTGATAGGATATTTACATGTCAACAAAGAAGGGCTTCTCCAAGAAAATATTAAAACTTTTGGCTGAAAAACCTGCTATTTCAGTGCCAGAATTAGTAGAGCGTGTAGACACCACAAAGCCTGAAAAAGCCTCTCTAATGGCAATTTCTCGCTCTTTAAAGGGTCTCCAGGCTACCGGGCTCATCGAGCATTCATTCTCAGGTCAAAATCAGTATGCCCGTCTGACCAAGGAGGGTAAAAAGAAGGTTCATAGTCTGGCTTTGGAACAAGATACGACCCATATCACCCCGGCATGGGATGGTAGGTGGCGTATAGTTCTTCTTGATCTCCCTGAAGCTCGCAAAGACGAACGGGAGTCACTTCGGTACCTCCTTAAGAAAGCTGGATTTATGTGTTTGAAAAATAGCGTGTGGGTCTCTCCGTTTCCGTACGAATATTTATTTACAAATATTAAAAAAGATTTTGGTCTCACCACAGAACTGATGGTCTTTGTGACCAATACACTCGACAAAGAAACTGAACAAGCGTTTTTTGACTTGGCAAAATAAAATGCCCTTAAAGGGCATTAAAAAATTAATTACTCATTGCTGCTTTGTGGTTCTCAGAAAAGAAAAAATTTACATATGATGTATTATTTTTTACAATTCGTCCGATTTGAGCATGTAAATTGTCTATGTTTTCAATAAGAAATAAACAATTCCAGCCATCCTTTGTTAGAACCGGGTCATATTGATGCTCTACCCCAAGCAGAGGTTCATACCTCATGGATCCTTCTTCGACGGCTTTACATATTTCAACCTTTCTTGTTGGGACTCTTGCAAGTATTGCAAGATGAGGTCTTAGCTCTGTTGAGTTTGAATCAAGCTTACGACCTAGAGAAACATAGTGAATTACGGGTGGAATAGTTGCAATAAGTTTATCACTTACTAAAACATTAAACGTTCCAAATACAACCTCTTCGCTCTCGTTGTACAGTTGCAGGTCTTTAGGTTTAGAAAATTCAGGGAATCCCAAAACAAAATCTTTTAGTACGTCCATATTAATGGGCGCGTAATGACAGGTGTGCATAAGTCTATTTTTTATGACAATAGACTACCCTAGATACTTTGTCAATTTTTTACCAGGACTTATCTTACCTAGGTCTCTTTTTCTAATGTGTACACAAAAACGCGTGCTGGACGGAGTATTGATTCTCCAAGCATAAAGCCTTTTTGATTTACTTTCGCAATAGTATGATCTAACTTTGCATCTTCTGTACTTTCCTCTCCTACTGCTTCATGTCGAGCAGGATCAAACGTTTCTCCTATTTCGCCAAAGAGTTTGAGGTTGTGAGATTCAAGTGTATTCATGAGTTGGCTGTAGATATATTCCACACCAGTGCGCCATGCGGGATCGACTTTTTCCCAGGCTTCTTTGTTACTCATAGCCATCAGAAAGCTGTCTACCGTTGGCAATAGTTCTTCGATAAAGTTTTCTTCTACCAGAGTACGCATACGCTTGCGGTCTTCATCGGTCGTCTTCTGAAGGTTTGCGTAGTCAGCGCGAGCGCGTTGCCAACCATCGAGGTATTCAGTCTTTTCTTTTTCAAGTTCCTTCATGCGGTTTTGTAGTTTCTTTACCTTACTACCAGCAGAAATAGCCTCACCTTCTTCGGTGGAGTCTTCGAAAACTACGTCTTCCACTTCATTTTCAATAGTTATATCTTCGTCTTGCATGACGCTATTATACAGAAAAATAACAAACAAAAAAACCCGACTATGTGTCAGGGCTGGTAGAGCTTAGGTAGGACCTATCTCTCTTCCTATTGCTCCAATAAAATCAAAATCCACCTCTACTGTTTTTGCTGTATAGACCGTACCATTACCAGGCTGAAGGAAATCAACTCTTTGGTTGTCATCCTCTTCTTCGAGGGTAACAGACTTTTTTTCTTTAGATACATTTTTCACTGTACCTTTGATAAGGATCCCTGATTTGGTCGCCAGTAAGACCCGAGACCCTTCTTGAAGACTTTCTGGTATTTCCATAATTTATTTTTTTATTGATATTACCCACAGATATTTATTTGTCAAACAAAAAAGTCCCATACGGGACTTGATTGTTTTTATCGTTTACTCCATTGCGGTGATTTACGCGCCTTCTTGAGACCGAATTTTCGTCGCTCTTTCATTCGAGGATCTCGCTTCAAGAATCCTGCTTTCTTTAGTGTTGTTTTCTGAGCCTCATCTTCTTTCACGAGTGTTCGAGAGATACCGTGTCTTATAGCTTCTGCTTGAGAAGAGATACCACCACCACTTACTTTTACAGTAATAGCATAGTGCACCTTTCCTTCAGTGATAGTGAATGCATCAGTGATAGTCTTTTGAAGTGCTTGTGTTGGGAAATAGGTCGCAAGATCTTTTTCATTGATCTCATAACTTTGTTTTGCCGCTGGAGTCATTCGAACACGCGCAGTTGATGTTTTGCGTCGTCCGATTGATTCGATGTATGTTTTCTTTGTTTTTTCCATATCTGTATGTATAAAAATTATTCAGTAACTATCAAGTGCTTCATAAGGTCGTTCTGAAGTTTGTTCTTCGGAAGCATTCCTTTGACTGCTTGAGTAAGGATTTCAGCGTAACCCTTCGTACTGATAACGTGAGCCATAGTTGACTGCTTGAGTCCACCTGGGTATCCAGAGAAAGAGTTGTAGGTCTTTTCAAGAAGTTTGTTTTGGTTTGGGATAGTAATCTTTGATGCGTTTGTAAGTCGAACAGTTACTCCTGGGTTTGAGTTTCGTACAAATGAAGTTGTATTTTTTCCCATCAAAAGAGATGCTACTTCTGTAGCTACGCGTCCGAGAGATTTATTTGTTGCATCTACTGTGTATTCCATATAATTACAATTTAATTTATGAGA
Source organism: uncultured Candidatus Saccharibacteria bacterium (assembly GCA_964357135.1). Taxonomy (GTDB): domain Bacteria; phylum Patescibacteriota; class Minisyncoccia; order Phycocordibacterales; family UBA9973; genus UBA4124. Next base: position 1,304 of record CAYHJY010000037.1, on the reverse strand, counting down.
CGAACTCAATTACTGCCATCTTACTTGCGTCCCCTTTTCGTTGCACTACCTTAGTGATACGAGTGTATCCACCTTCACGCTCTGCAAACTTTGGAGCGATGCCTGAGATAAGCTTTTCTACTACTTCAGTGTTGTTGTACAAAGAAGAAAGAAGAAGTCGTCGGTTTGAAAGAGTTGGGTTCTTCGCTTTAGTCACCATTTTCTCAACAGACGGGCGAAGTTCTTTTGCTTTTGCTTCAGTAGTCAAAATACTACCGTGCTCAATAAGAGATGCGGCAAGACCCTTTAGGAGTGCGCTCCGTTGGTTCTTACTTCGTCCAAATGTTCTGTTTGCGTTGTGGTGTCTCATACTAGTGTGCTTTACCTTATCAGATTAATCCTTTAGTGACAAGTTAAATTGAGCAAGAACTTCCTTGATTTCAGAAATACCCTTATCTCCTATGCCGTCAATCTCAAGAAGGTCTTCTACTTTCTTGCGAGCAATACCTCCTACAGTGCGGATATTTGCCGCAGAGAGCGCGTTTAGTGTGCGAGTTGAAAGGCCGATAGTATCAATACGGTTCTTCAAAACATCGGTTACATCTGCAGCATCTTCGTCTTCCATAGAAGCAGTAGAAGCCATTTTTTCTGCCATAACTGGAGCCACCATACTTGCTTGTACTTCTTCGATAACTTTTTGACTATCTACTGAAATGATAGCAGCAAGTTGTTCGATCATAGTTCCCACTGATTGTTCAAGTGCCTCACGAGGAGTGATAGAGCCATCAGTTTCGATAGTCATGCGAAGGCGGTTAAAGTTGGTCTTATCGCCTACACGCATTTCTTCAACGTCGTATGATACGCGTCGGATTGGAGAGAAAATAGCATCAAGAAAAATAGAACCAATATCAGCCTTGCCTTTGTGTTGTTGATCTCGAGAGACAAATCCAAGTCCTTTTTCGATAGTAAGTTCGATATTTAGTCCCACCTTTCCAGTAATTTCACAAATGTACTGGTCGGTGTTGATAACCTCTACTGCGCCGTTTGCTGAAATGTCTTTTGCGGTCACTTCTTTAGGGCCTTTTACTGAAAGAGTTACTTTCTGTGCTTCGTCACCAGTGATGTTAAATCGGATGTTTTTGAGGTTCAAAAGGATAGTAATAACATCTTCCTTAACGCCTTCAATAGTTGAAAATTCGTGTGTTACGCCGTCGATTTTAACCGCGGTAACAGCAGCACCTCGTAATGATGAAAGAATAATACGTCGCAATGAGTTTCCAAGGGTGTATCCGTATCCTGGGACAAGACCGTCTATCTCGTACACA
>CAYHJY010000036.1:0-5092 GCA_964357135.1 uncultured Candidatus Saccharibacteria bacterium | reverse complement strand
AATATTGGGGTGTCGTCTAATGGTAGGACAACGGATTTTGGTTCCGTTTATTGAGGTTCGAGTCCTTGCACCCCAGCAAATAAAAAAATCAGGCTTTGACCCTGACTTAATGTACGGCTATTATATTCCTGTTAAATAAATACTATTATAGTCAATTGCCCTTCGAAGGTAATTAATCATCTGTCTCAGGCAATTAAATAAGATAACAGTAAGACACAATATAAATAGTAGCAAAGTAGCAAAGTCCCAGTTTGGATCTTTGGCAGGATCAATCTTTCTTACAACGATAAAGATCCATACACAAATACTAGATAGTCCACCAAATAAAATTACGAGGAGTAATCTAGAACATAGCCTTTTTAAACCGCTCTTAGAAATTTTATTATGTACCATAACTAAAGTTTTTCTCCATACTATAATTTACTCAGTATTTGTCAACAAAGCCCCGTCATTGTCCCGTATGGCCAGCTACGGTTTTTGGAAATAAAAAAAGCCATTAAATATTTAATGGCTTCTACAAAAATTGTTCTAAGTTTGTTCTGAGAGGTACTCCAACTTTTTTTGCTGTCTCGATAAAGAGTATTTCGAGCTCTGGATCTTTTTCAAATAAATCCGTTAACTCTTCACGGAGCTCGTCCCATGTTTGGAGATCGCCTTGAAGCAGTAATGTTATTTTTTTTATTTCGTCCTCTCTGGCTTCAATAGGATCTTCAGCGTCCTCAACATATTCTTCGATTTTAATTTCCAGGGCAACATATAGTTGTTTGCTGCCTGGCTCTTGGAGGTGTCGGAACATAGCATCCCAATATGCGGATTCATTCCATTCCTCAGCTGTTTCTTGGAAGAATGACATACGATTTGATTTAAAGGGTGAATTTTCTCTACTTTCGCATTTAGACTCTATCTTGTCAAACAAAAATCCCCCAAATGTTTGGGGGATTTTTGTTTATTTCTTTGCTACTTTTTTAGTAACCTTTTTCTTTTTTGCAGCTTTTTTCTTTGCTACTTTTGCTGTCAGCATAGCAGTCTTGATAGCCAAACGCTTTGCTGTTTTGTGTGATCGTTTTGATTTTACTCCTCCGCGAAGTGATGTTGTTCTTTTGCCCATATATACTTTTTTATGTTAATAAAACGTATGTATAGTATACTATGTATCATCAGTGAAAGAAAACTGTGGAAATATCGTATTACTATATTAGTACTAATTTAATTTTTATACTATGAACAAAAAAGCATAAATCATTATTGGAACCCTTGTTATTCTTGCGGCTGCTATCATTGTTGTCGCTCAACAATCACCCAAGAGCACTAGCGTCTTACCAGAGAGTCCTGTTGTCACAGATACTACACCAACAACGACTACTCCTTCTACCAAGCCAACCACAACTCCTGTGGCAACACCAACAACCTTTACTCTCGCTACTGTTGCCACCCATAACAATGCATCAGATTGTTGGACTGTCGTAAATGGCTCTGTGTACAACGTAACATCATGGATCTCAAAACATCCCGGTGGGTCTGGTGCTATCAAGGGTATGTGTGTGGTAGATGCATCAGCTGCATTTTCTGGTCAACACGGAGGAGAAAAACGTCCTGCAAGCGAACTTGCTGGGTTTAAAATCGGAACACTTATAAAGTAGTATGAACAGATACGCACCACTTGTACTGCGCTACGGGCTCACCTTTGTATTTGTCTGGTTCGGCCTGACGCAACTCTTTGATCCGAGTGCTTGGGAGTCTTTTATTCCTGAAGGTGTTGTCTCTCTTACGGGTATTAGCGCCAAGACATTTGTGTTACTTAATGGTGGCTTTGAATTAGTCATGGCGACACTGCTCGCATTTGGTATAAAGACACGCATTGTTTCAGGCTTATTGTTTATTCACATGTTCGCTATTATTGCGGATGTTGGACTTAGTGCTATCGGTATACGAGACGTTGGGCTTATGGCAGCGCTTTTGTCTGTGTCACTAAACGGCAAGGACGAATATAGTCTTTTCTAATACACCCTCTGTGATACACTAGGCATATGCACGAGCAGTCAATACGTCGGTATTTCTTTTTCGCTTTGTTTCTCCTGGGGGCTGGTTTGACTGTCTTTTTTCTCTGGCCATTTGCCAAAGTTATCATATTGTCGATTGCGCTATCTGCAGTGCTATTTCCTGTCTATGGTTTTTTTAAAAAGCACCTCAAGGTTGCATGGGTTTCTTCGCTTTTGACGGTATTGTTGTTCTTACTCGTTTTGTGTATTCCACTTTTTATTATTGGTACACTTATCTTTACTGAGTCACAAAATTTTTCTGCATGGGTGACTGATCATGGAGGGCTCGACAACATCACTCGTGTTTTCAATCGTTCTATCGAAAATGTATTTCCAGGTGGCTCTATCAACTTGAGTGATAGTATTGCTTCTGTAGCGAGTAAATTTACTGCCAGTGTCGGAACTATTTTTAGTGCGACACTTTCAATGCTCTTTTCGCTCTTTTTGGTATTGCTTTCTATGTTTTATTTCCTCAAAGATGGTATTTCTTGGAAACAAATACTTGTGCACTTTAGTCCTTTGTCAGACGAGAGTGGAGACAAGATTTTGAATAAGCTCAACACAGCAGTAAACGGTATTGTAAAAGGGTACTTACTAATCGCTGTTGTACAAGGAATTCTTATGGGGGTAGGGCTTGCCATATTTCAAGTACCAAATGCTGCGTTACTCGGGCTTCTTGCAGCTATTGCTTCTCTTGTTCCAACCGTTGGTACCGCTCTTGTGGCGATACCTGTTGTACTGTTTCTTGTTATTGCGGGACATACTGGGGCTGCTATTGGTTTTGGAATATGGTCAGCAGCGCTTGTTGGCTCAGTCGATAACTTCCTCAATCCCTACTTTGTCGGAAAGAAAATCGCGATTCATCCACTACTGGTACTTTTCTCGGTACTTGGTGGACTCGTTTTAATGGGACCTATTGGTATCTTAATCGGGCCGCTTAGTATTAGTTTTATTTATGCATTGTCTTCTGTCTATAAAACTGAAATAAAAGCCGAGTAGTATTTGTATGGTAGTGAACGATAAAATGCAAAAAGGCTACCGCTACACATGCGTAGCGCCAATGGGGAAAAAATTTGACCCAACATTCAAACCTGACCTGACTCCCAAACAGATGCTCGCACTCGGTGTCTTCGGTGGTAAATATATGACTGATTGTCAAAAAGAATTTCCAAAAGATTGGTTTACGAGAGCCAAGCTTTCTCCAGAGAGGAAAAATAAAAAACTAAATTATTATGGTGTTGATGCCAGTCAGTCACTACAGATCTGGAGAGAAAAGGGCTGGATATATGGAGACGATCCACGGGGATGGTTTCAGTGGTACTGTCGATACTATATGGGACGACGCATACCTGTTGAAGATGCGCGACAAATAAAACGCTGGAAAGCTATGACTCGTCACATACGATGGCTCCAAGGTGCTTGCCGGATAGGAGATGTATTTTGTCGTCCGCGACAGCGTCAAGCATTGCTTCATTGGGCGTATGATAGCCGGAAACTCTAAATATTGTAAAAGACAATAAAATATAGTATTCTAAGCCAGTTACGTTTTATACCAAGGTTACTTCTAGATTACAGGGCAAGTACACTTTTATGTGTGAACTCGAAGACCTTGTATTCTTATGGTAAAAACAATCTCACTAAAAAACATTTCTCAATCCTTTTTTGAAAAAAGCCTTCTCGAAGGCGTGTCTTTCAAGTTCACTGCTGATGAGCGTATTTGTATCGTTGGAGATAATGGAACAGGGAAATCAACCCTACTCAAAATAATCTCAGGAGTTATAGAGCCGAGCAGTGGCTTTGTAGAGAAAACAGGTCACATTCGTACCCACTATGTACCGCAAGAGTTTTCACTGGCAGATGCAGAACTCACGGTAGAAGACTACATTAAAAAATATGCGAGTGTGACTCTTTTTAAAAAAGTGTTTTCTTCAGGTTTAACCCTTGGTTACAACTTAGAGAAAAATATAGCAAAACAATGCAAGCTCATGTCAGGAGGTCAGCAAAAAATCTTGGCGCTCAGTGTCGGTCTTGCGGTTGCTCCGGACTTCCTTCTTTTAGATGAGCCAGAAAACCATTTGGACATTGTGAGTCGGTTGGAACTTACAAAGCTCTTGGCTGAGTATCGAGGTGGTGTACTGTTTGTGTCTCATGATCGTCTTATGATTGATGCAGTCGCTACAAAAGTGGCTGAAGTGGTAAATAAAAAAGTATATATTTCGGAAGGAGGCTATCAAGATTATATAGATAATAGATTATCTCGTATCGCAGGTATGCAACGAGAGTTCGATAAGGACAGTCGTCGCATAAAACAGTTGATGGCAATGATGCCTATCTTGGAAGCAAAAGCATTTCGTGGCAAAGAAGTGTCTTCATATTTAAAAAGAAAAGCAGAACTACAAGAGTTAAAAGAAAAACAAAAAGAAGCCCCGCGAGCTGATGATACTCGAACTAAAATTCGACTTGCAAAAACAGGCGCTGATTTCCATGGAGGAAAGCTATTGTGTCGGGTAGAAGATGCGAGTTTTAAATATGAAAAGGCCAAGGGGGATACATTTAAAAATATTGATCTGGAGATTCGTACCGGTACACATATTGTACTCTTGGGACGAAATGGTTCGGGCAAGTCTACCTTTTTAAAATGCCTTACAGGAAATATGCCTTTATCAAAAGGCTCTGTATCATGGGCACCAGACTTGAAGACCAGCTACTTTGATCAGCATGCAGAATTTGATGGGACAAAAACTCCGCTTCAGGTTGTAACTGAAAAGCTTCGAGTGATAGATGAAAAGGGAAGAGCAGCGCTTGGTGCGATGAAGTTTGACGCAGACAAAATGGATACACCTATCTCAATGCTCTCTGGAGGCGAACGTATGCGTATTCGTTTCGCGCTGGTCTTTGGAACAAATCCAGACTTTATTGTGCTCGATGAGCCAACAAACCATTTGGACGAAGTGACGTGGCAGATACTGCTCGATGCCTGCAATAATTCAAAAAGCACCATACTTCTTGTGACGCACGACTATGAATTTATCAATGAATTTAAATCAAAAAGA
>CAYHJY010000035.1:0-5115 GCA_964357135.1 uncultured Candidatus Saccharibacteria bacterium | reverse complement strand
CAAGTCATTTTTGTTGGCGAACCAAGATCTGACTTTCTACCTCAGCGATTTTCTTTTGAAACTGCCTTAATAGTTGAGATGTTTCGATGGGTTGAATATAAATAGCGACATCGAATACCTTGTCGAGGTTTATGATTGGGGTGAACCAGTTATCATTTAAATACCGAGGGTATGATATGACAAAAAAAGTGCGAACAGTCTTGTCCCCTATTTTTAAAGATTTAGAAGTAATCTCGATCGCAGAGGGAGCAATGTTATCAGCAAGCTCCATTGTTGCCCATGAATAGGCCTCTTCTGGAAGAACAGGAAGAGATTTTGATACTTTTTTTTCTTTCGGTGCGCCAAAGAGTGCCATAGCTATCTTTTAGTATACTATAGAGAGCTACAGAAAGTTACTGCTCTTGCGCGTGAGATGTCGTTTCACCAGGATTGAATGTCTTATAGAGAAGTTCAATCACTTCTTGTGTGCCAAGTTGCGCAACCCGTAATCCAAGACGAGAGAGCCCCTGCTCCACAACACTTACTCGTTGTTCGAGCTGGGTACGCTCCTCCTCAAAATTAGCAGTAAGATCGGCGGTTGTTGTTTTCTTCGTAAAAAATGAAAAGACCTTACCAATCCCTCCCCCTGTTTGGTTAAGAACTGGTGGTGTGTATGGAATAACAACAAAAAAGGATTTTCGCATTACGTTTACTTGTTCTGTGAATGTTCGAATAAATTCTATGTATTCTTGTGTTTGCACACGGAGAAGCGGCTCTGTCTGAACCTTGAGACGGTTTTCAAGAGAGACGATGTATGGCCGAACGTCATATCGGCGCGATTGAACTACTATTTGTACTGGAAAGTCTAGGGTATTTAAGAAGCTTTGAAATTGAGAAAGGGTCGCCCGCTGTTCGTCATATGATTTTAAAGAGAGGTTGATAGACGACACGAGCACTACTGTTGCCAGGGTGTCATCTTTCATGACAACAATACCGTCACGAACTTCTTTGACGGGAACAAATTGTTGGGTAGGACTGCTTGATGGTGCCATAATTATTTCTTTGGATCAATAACGTCTAAACTCCAAGAAAGTGTTTTGAGCTTACTCTCGGATAGTGTAGCACGCAAAGGACCTTGCTTAGAGGAGTCTTCTTTCTTTTTGGTCAACTCTTGTTTTTTCCAAAGGTAGAGGCGGCTTTTTGAATAGTATCGAATAAATGACTCTAATGCATGAGCAAAAGGCTTGTCATTTATTTTTAAAAACGCCAATGCTAGAGATAGTCCCACAAGAACAGGGGTAATAAAAAAAGCCAAAAATAAAGGAAGTAGTTTAAGTGATATATACGCTAGACCTGCTCCACCTGCCAAATAAGCAAATTGCTTAAATGACAAATTGCCAACAACCTTATCTTCAATATCAATAAATTGTGGAACCTTAAATTGCATACTCTTAGTATAGCAAGGAAGTAGAGAGTTTACTCTTCAGGGATTTCTTTATACGGATCGGGTCCTGTTCGTTTTGGTGTGACTGGAATGGTCTCGGTTACAATTTGAGAGTCTAAAGGCTTTTCAACAGAGTAGTCTCTTTTTGTTGGTGCGATAGTGGTTCTTTGTGATAGGCGCTCTTGAATACTTGCGAGAGCTTGCGCTGGATTTGGAACGGTTACCACTTTTTCTTCGCGGGCTTCTTCCTTTTTCTCTAGTTCAAACGTTTCTTCTGTTTTGTTTATTGAAGGTTCAATAAAATAAGTAAAGACATAAGAAAGTAATTCATCACGCTTTTGTTCCTCTAATCCTAGGGAAACAACTTTCTTTTCGAGCTCTTCCTCGCTTTCTGTTTTTGTAAGACTACCAAAGATGATAGTGTCTACGGAGTTTTTTTGTTCGTCGGTTAAGCCAAACTTTTTCTGCAATGCAGAAAGAAGGTTCTTATACGCATCACTCCAAAGAAAAGCACGTACCTCTTCTGGTGTATTTGCTAATGCAATATCGAACTTCTCGATATTAGATTGTTGAGTGTTTGGTTCCATATTTATTTACTCGCTTGATCTTCTTCTTTTTTAATCTTTTCCTCGTGATCTGACCTAGTTTTCCAGAGGTTTTTATATTCATCGTGCGCGTCCTCAGCCTTCTTTTGTTCCTTTGATGCTGCCTTAACTTGGTCTGCGGTTACACCATTAACTTTTTTACGAAAATCATCCGCAATTGTTTTGTAGTTCTCTTTGGCTAGGTCCATATTACCTCGCAATTCAGCCAAGTATTCGTTAACAGCATCTCTTTGAGCTTCGGTCGAATGCTTAGGATCATCAAGGTTTATATCGTCAACAGCCTTATCATCATCTGCTCTTCCGCCATTTTTTACTACAATTGCTTGCTTAATTTTTCTATTTAAAGCATCAACTTGGTTCTTGTACTGATCGAGTTTACTGGTCTTTCCTTTTCCTTTACTGTAGTCCTTTATGTATTTCTTTGTAGCCGCATCCAGGGCTTCTTGTTCAAACTTAAACTGTTCAGCTACGATAGATCCAAAAGCAGTACTTGCCCCAACGCCAGCAATAGCTCCCAGTGTTCCGCCAAGGATTCCCCCGAGACCCCAGAGACCCTTTTTTTGTTTTCCGTCTTTCATCCAGAAAGAGTCATTTCGAAGCGTTTCAGCATAGTCGCGACGCATAGCATTTGTAAGGTCTTTGGTATTTTCTACTTTTCCGTAGGTGTCTTTTAGCTTCTTTTCTTTCTCATCGTAAAGCTTTTTATATTCCGGGTCTTCAACCATCGCGTTTCGTTTTGTTCTATCTGCATTTATATCTTTTATTGCCTGTAGTTGTGCCTTTTGGATATCAACGATCTTTTCTTCCTTTTGAGAAAGGCTTTTCTTTTCATTTACAAGGTCTGCTTTGGCCTTGGTCATCTCAGTATCGGAAAGCTTGTTAGCAGTTCTTATATCAGCCTCAAGTTCATCTATTTTCTTTTTAGATGCTTTTACTTCGTCTTTTAAGGTTTTTTCGTCGGTAACAGAGTTCTGAAAATCTTTATCCTTTTTATTAAGATAATCTTTTGTGACGTCATTTTTTATTTTGGCGTCAGCAATCTCTTTCCAGAGTTTTTTAGACTGCTCGTCATTTAAGTAGGTGAATTTAACGTTCTCGATTTCGTCCCGTAGCTCTTTTTGGCGACGTTCTTGTTGTCCTAGGTAGCCACCCTCAAAGTCTCGTTGACTCAGACCTATTTGCCCACTGACATTATCTGAAGGACGTAACCCCATTCCGCTTAGAATCGCATTATTTCTTACCAAGCTCCCTAACCGAGTATTTCTTGCGTCCCAGCTTGAGCTCTGCGTCCAGTTGAGGGCTCTATTTAGAGTACGAGCCCTCCACCCAGCTGTTGTTCCGTTACTAGCCGCACGCCCTACTGCAATAGCTGCTCTCCGTCCCAACCGCGATTGTCCTATAGCTCTTCCTATTCTAGACCCAAATCTAGTTCCAGCATAAGCCAATCCTCCTGTAGCAACTCCTAGTGCCCCACCAGCAACCACGCCGGTAGCTTTTGTCGCCATATCTTGTACTGCTGTACCGAGACTTCCCGCGAAGCCTTTTGCTATTCCTACTCCTTTACTGATAAGTCCGTAAATAATAAGCATTGGTACAACCACATAGAGTGCGGCTTCAAAGAAGTTTGAGGTGTTTTGTTTAAGACCAAGACCGTTTATAAAATCTACCTGTAAGAATGAGTGGATAATATACAGGAAAAATACAAAGATAGGCGCAAGGAGTGCATAGTTGGTGAGGTCTTTTAACCATGACGAATAATTTATACCAGGGATCCCTCCAACAAGAGGAACGTTACCTCGACTCAAAAAGGCAAATGGTGAAAAGATCATGGCGATATACAACCCGATAACACGCCCAACGAACATAAACGCTGTTTTCCAAAACATCATTGCTGTACCAAAAGCAATCATAATCATGATGAGGGTAACAAGTCCAAAATATGCAGCATATGCTGTGTCTGTTCGGGATAGTCCACTAGTGTCTGTAGTACCACTACCTTGTACCGAGTTAAAGTCTCCAGCACCGCCACCATTTTCTGCTGTTGAACCAGACCCATCTGTGTCAGCATCAGGGTTAAAGTCAGGCTTGTTCGGTGTATTGAGTAGGTTGGCGTTTTGGATTATTTTTTGTGGGTTAAAACTTGAAACAATTGAAGCTGAAACTGACTTAAATCCTCCTGGGCCACTACTGTCCGCACACGTGCCTACCTCATCCTTTTGGCAAACCTCAATACGGTCATAAAACAGTCGAGCTGTGATGTTTGATATATCTATAACTACTCGTGTGGCAAAAAGACTGAAGTTTATAATCAGGGCATTTATGATGAGGGTCGGAATGACTTTTTTGTATGAAAGTTTTGAGGTGTTAAAGACTGCTGAGAGTCCGCTCCAGATCATTATGACTATAAAAAAGATATTGGAAATATCACGGACCAGCTGCCAAGCTGTCTGCACAAAGTCATGTCGGTAGGCCTCATCAGAAAGAGAGTAACCGATAAAGAAATCAAATATTTGCCCCATTAACCAGGCGAACCAGGCAATAGGTTGAAACACGAGATAGTAAAACGTGTTACTGATACAAGCCAAAAAAGAGCCACTTCCTGGTCCCCATCCGTTTAGAATGTGACACTGAGGCATGATGCTCCCTGTGTATGTCGTGGAAACGACCCCTGAGTTTATTTGTTGTTCTGCCTCTGTTTGTGCGACAGCTTCTGTTTTTGGTAGTGCTATTTGTGTTGTTTGCCCTATTTTATATGCGGCTTCTGGTAAACCTAGTGCTCCACCAGGACAAAGATTTTTTGGGTATTTAATACCGTGATCACCTTGGAGAACTGTCGGATCATTAGGGTTATTTTTATAGAGGTATTTTCCTGTGGTTGTGAAGTACTCAACCCTGTCTCCTCTTGGGGCATTTCTTCCATCGACGGCTTCTCCTGAAGTGCTTTCTCCGCCACAGTACCAAAAATCAGCGTCTATTTTTGTTGTTGAATTATAGGGTATTTCTGATGAGAAAGAGACTGTCTTACTGACAACCTGTTTTTCAATCATAAGATCGCCGCCATTTCTTTCCTTATAAAGAGCTATAGCG
>CAYHJY010000034.1:0-5150 GCA_964357135.1 uncultured Candidatus Saccharibacteria bacterium | reverse complement strand
CAGGCGATACAAGCAGAGCCTCAAAGAAAATCGCGAGCACGACTATTCCTAGAAAACGTACTCTATATAGCAACCGCGGTGGTTTTGGCTATGATTGTCCAACAATTTATCATTCGACCATTTGTGGTTAGCGGGCAGTCTATGGACCCAACACTTTCTTCTGGAGACTATTTGCTTATAGATGAAGTGACCTATCGTTTCAATGAACCAGAGCGCGGCGATGTCGTAGTATTTCGAGCTCCTCCTGAACCAACAAAGTTTTTTATTAAAAGAGTTATCGGTCTCCCGGGAGATACTGTTTCTATAAAAGGAAAAGAAATCACTATTACAAATACTGCTAACCCAAAAGGATTCACTCTTTCTGAAGAATTTATCACTCATGAAAGTGCCAACACTATGACGGTCACTGTGCCACAAGGCGAATACTTCGTCATGGGAGACAACAGAGCTGGAAGTTTCGATAGTCGCTCTTGGGGTACCTTACCAAAAGCCAACCTCCGCGGCCGAGCACTCCTTCGACTCCTTCCGCTAAAAGAAATAGACTACCTACCAGGAAAAGTAAACTATGAACAAACCAACTAACGAAAAGAAGAAAGTCCAACAAGAATTAAGCAGCCCAAAAGGAATGCGAGATATCTCTGGCGATGAGTACTACAAATTTCAAGGGTTATTTGAAAAAGCTCAGGAAGTCGCTGTGTATTATGGATTCACCCCTATTGAAACTCCTGTTCTTGAACACGAAGAAACTTTCACTTCAGCAGTCGGCGTAGGTACTGATATTGTCGACAAAGAAATGTACACCCTCAAAACAAAAGGTGGAGATCATTTGGCAATGCGTCCAGAGCACACTGCTGGCTTGATGCGCGCATATCTTACAAACGGCATGCAAAGTCTGCCACAACCCGTCCTCCTCTATCACAGTGGGCCAGTATTTCGTCACGACAAACCACAAAAAGGTCGCTACAGACAATTTTATCAATTTGATGTTGATGCACTTGGAAGTGAAAAAAGTATCGTTGATGCGCTTGTTATCAAGACGATGTACACCATACTTGAAGAAGCCGGAGCAAAAGATCTGGTGGTTACTATCAACTCTATTGGGGACAAAGACTCTCGCCCTGCGTATTTACGCGAACTCGTAAACTACTACAAAAAACACCTCAAAGATCTCCCTGAGATAGACCAAGAGCGATTGAAGACCAACCCAATGCGTATACTGGATTCTAAAGATCCAAAAACTATCGAAATAAATGCCGGTGCACCAGACCCGATGAACTTCCTCTCTTCAAGTGGCAAAAAACACTTCAAAGAAGTACTCGAATATTTAGATCAAATGGGTATTGCGTATCAAATAGACAAGACACTGGTTCGAGGACTTTCGTACTATACACACACTGTATTTGAAATCATCGAAACTATGGAAGACGGTTCTCTGATGACCATCGCTGGTGGTGGACGCTATGACTATCTCGCAAAGATGCTTGGTTCAAAAAAAGATGTACCTGCAATGGGAGGTTCATTTGGTATGGATCGCATCGTAGAGCGACCATGGTTCAAGAACTTGGCGCCACGTATCATGAAAAAGCCGAAAGTGTACTTTATCCAAGTGGGCTTTGAGGCAAAACTCAAGAGTCTCAATGTTATCGAAATACTTCGAAAAGCACATGTGCCAATACAGCAATCTCTCTCAAAAGATTCTCTCGGCGCGCAACTGGCTGTAGCTGAAAAAAGCGGAGCACCATACGTCATCATCTTTGGACAAATGGAAGCTGTACAAAACAATGTGATAGTACGCAACATGGAAACTCGTTCTCAAGAAACGGTATCTCTTACTGAACTCAGTCAGTACATTAAAGGATTAAAATAATTCTTATTTATGAGTACTATTATCCAGTCTCCCCACAAAACACTCCGAGCTATTGCAAAGGAAGTTTCAAAGACAGAAATCCATTCTGAAAAAATAAAAAAGGTTATTGAGGCCATGAAGCACTCTCTCGCCGGCGAAGACGACGGTGTCGCTATTGCGGCTCCTCAAATAGATGAACCGCTCCGTATCTTTGTTGTATCTCAAAAAGCAGTAGCAAAAGCTAAAGGAGATATTGTCTTTATCAATCCTGTTATTACAAAACTTGGGAAGAAAAAAGAGCTCGTATCAGAGGGGTGCCTCAGTGTCAGATGGAAATACGGACTCGTAAAACGAGCAACAACAGCCACGGTGCGAGCGCTAAATGCAGAAGGTAATGAATTTGTCATGAGCGGCAAAGGACTCCTTGCACAAATATTCCAACACGAAGTCGACCATTTAAATGGCGTGCTATTCATCGACACTGCTATTGATGTAGAAGATTTACCCCCATCGACAAACAGTTCTGCATAATAGTAAGTCAATAAAAACATATACTCTTTCTCGTCTGCGGGACTCGCTATTCGCTAGGAAGGAAATAATAGAGGGCTCTCGAGCGATATGCTAGTATAGTTTTATATGAAAATCGCCTTTTTTGGAACACCTCCATTTACTGCTTCATTCTTAGATATACTGAGCGAGCATGGTTATACCCCATCCCTGATCGTGACAAACCCTGACCGACCCGCTGGTCGAGGTATGACTCTCCAATCCCCCGAACCAAAAATCTGGGGAGAAGCGCATGAAGTAAGCGTACTCCAACCAGAGAAAATCGACGCGGACTTTTTGGACACACTGAGTAAGGACAGCTGGGATTTATTTATTGTGATTGCTTATGGCAAAATCCTCCCTGAGGCACTTATACGTATGCCAAAGTATGGCACTATCAACCTACACTATTCCCTTCTTCCAAAGTATCGCGGAGCGACCCCTGTAGAATCAGCTATTTTAAACGGTGACAGCATTACTGGTATATCTACCCAGCAAATGCGTTTCAAACTCGACAGTGGCCCTGTGTTGATGCAACAAGAGCTCGGTATCGACCCAAATGATACAACTCCATCTCTACGAGAAAAATTAAATGCTCAAGCACTCATCATGTTCCCTACAGTACTTGAGAAAATATTTAATGAAACAGTGAGTCCGCAAGAACAGTCAGAAGACGGCGCTTCTCATTGTAAAAAAATATCCAAAGAAGACGGAGAGCTACATCTCGAAGACGACCCTATAGTAAACGACCGAAAGTACCGAGCCTACTACGGTTCTGTTGGTACATACTTTTATACTTACAAAAACGGTGAGCGTATCAGAGTAAAAATAACAAAAGCCCACCTTGATGGCGGACTCTTTGTTATTGACGAAGTTATTCCTGAAAATGGAAAACGGATGGACTACAGAACCTTTCTTTCTTCTATTGCTTCTCTTTAGTTTCTAAACCCTTTCATCATGTTCTTTACCTTTCGTGCTCCACGCTTCCAGAGAGCTTCTTTTTTTCCTTTGGCTGAAGAGATCTCTCGTACAATTTCACTTCGCACATCATCTATCGCTTCATAAAGATCTGGTTTTTCTGACACAGCGCGAAACTGTTTTCCTAAAGAGGTGGTGATATTAACTTCTGCCTTGAAGACATCGCCATGGTTGTGGTGTGCAGTCGTCTTTCCTATCTCAACCATTGCAGACACATCTTCTCCTGTGAACTTTGCGATACCTGAGATTCTCTTTTCAGTATAATCCTTTAGCGCTGGTGTTAATTCAATGTTTGTTGATTTGATTGAAATATTCATATACTTCTAGTATACCACCCCCTTGGACCCGTCTACATAGTCAAAATCATCAACATGTTGGTAGTTCCTGGAGTACCAAATGGCACACCAGCAGATACCACTATCCGGTCGCTCTTTTTCCCTAAGCCATTTTTTATAAGGAGCGGACCAATAGTATTGATCAGTTGAGTACTGCCAGAAAAGCTCTTGGTAAGGAGTGGATAACAACCAAATACAAGCTGAGATTGTCGAGCTACATGTTCATGAGGAGTAAGAACAATCACTGGTTGCTGTGGTTTATACCGAGCAATCATTCGAGGGGTTGAGCCTGTTTCAGTAAGGGCTACGATGAGCTTTGCTTTCACGTCTTCAGCATTGTGGACCACAGAAGAAGACACTGAATCAACAATATCGTTTGAGTGCACCTTGAGCCGTCGGTGTGTCCCGATCTCCCCTTCTACCTGTGTTGCGATATGTGTCATCATGGTCACTGCTTCTTTAGCATATGAACCAAGTGCTGACTCTTCAGAAAGCATCACTGCATCTGCCCCGTCAAAAATAGCGTTCGCCACATCAGAAACCTCAGCCCGAGTTGGCACCGGAGAACTGATCATACTTTCAAGCATTTGAGTCGCCACGATCACTGGCTTGCCGGCTTCGTTACATTTTTTAATAATCATTTTTTGATAGTTTGGTACTTTTTCAGGACCCACTTCTACCGCCAAGTCTCCTCGCGCCACCATGATCGCGTCAGTCGCTGCGATGATAGCATCGATATTTTCAATCGCTTCTTGTGTTTCAATTTTTGCGACGATAGCTTGTGTACCTTTTTGCTTTTTGATCAACGCTCGAAGTTGTTCAATATCTTTAGCAGTACGAACAAATGACAAAGCGACAAAGTCTACCCCTTGTGCAATACCAAATGAAAGATCTTTTTTATCTTTTTCTGTCAAAGCAGGAATAGAAAGATACGCACCAGGAATATTGACCCCGCGGCGGCTCTTTGTTGTTCCTCCAACCAAAACAGTGGTGTGCACATCACCATTGACTACCTTCTCTACAACCACTTTCTTTTTTCCATCATCAAGCATCAGAATCATTCCTGGCTTTATGTCTTTTTCAATGTGTGGATAGTTAAAATACACGCAACTCGCATCTCCTAGACACTTTTTGTCTCCAGAGAGTATCAACTTCTTCCCTGCAACAAGCTCAACAGGACCAGAAACAAAATCCCCAATACGGATCTTCGGACCAGAAAGATCAAGTAACACAGCGATAGGAAGACCATCTTTTTTGGCTACGCTTCGGATAAGCTTGATCCGTTTTTCGTGTACCGCCTGGTCATCGTGACTCATGTTGGTGCGGCAGACATTTACCCCTTGTTGAAAGAGTGTACTGAGTGTGTCCTTATTCTCTGAGCCTGGTCCGATAGTGGCGACAATTTTGGTCTTTTTGGAAAAGTGATGCATAACGATATTGTGTAT
>CAYHJY010000033.1:0-5294 GCA_964357135.1 uncultured Candidatus Saccharibacteria bacterium | reverse complement strand
AATCAGTAGATCTTGCGTCTTTTGGTGCATCGAGTGGTATCCAAGTGATGACTCTTCACCGTTCATAAGTCTTGGTGTACAAGGCGGTGTGGATCGCGCATATGAACGAAGAAACACTTATGAGCCAGAAGCGCCAAGCCTTTACTCTCCCTGAGAGTGTGAAAGCTCATATCAATGAGCGCGATAGTGCTGCAGCTCGTCGAGAGCTTTATGTGGCCATCACTCGCGCAAAAGAGTTGTGTGCGATTTCTTATGCCGGGCAGTCGTATGACGGCAAACCGCTTGAACTTGCGAGTATGGTTGTCGATCTTCCTGAGACGCATTTTATTTCTCGGAACGGAGAAGAGACAGAGGCTGCACTTTTGGCTGCAGGTCCGCAAACCTATGTGTCAGTTGCGACAAAAGAAGACGAAGATACGGTAGAAGTCTTGAAGTCCTATGTACGAGACAACTATGAATCAGTCAAAGTATCAGTGACCCTACTGAACAACTTTTTTGATTGTCCATGGAAGTGGTACTTTAGAAACTTTTTGAAATTGCCGGAAGTGAAGTCAGTTTCTTTGGCACTCGGAAGTGCGGTGCACAGCACTCTTGAGTTTGTTTTAAAGGCAGATAAGAAACCAGCAGAAAAACAATTACAAGAAAAAGTTGAGCACGAGCTTTCTCGAGAGGGTGTCGTAGATCCGAAAGAATTGAAGCGACTAGCAAAAGACGCTATGAGTGCTGTCACAAACTGGATGGACATTTATTATCCGCACTTAGCAAAAGATCGGGTGAGTGAACGATCAGTATCATTTAAGGATCCACTGTTTCCGACACTTTCTATGTACGGCAAGATCGATCTCACAGAGAGATTTTTAGACGGCACTATCGCAGTAACTGATTTTAAAACGGGATCGTTAAAAACTCCGGGCATGATTGAAAAACTTTCTGACGATCACCGTCTCTCTGACTATATGCGCCAGCTCGCTATGTATTCGTATTTGATTCGCGGTGCAGAAAAGGGTAGCGTCGTCACAAGCTCACGACTCTTGTTTGTAGAAGCTGATAAAAAAGAAAAGAATGCAGTGTACGAAACTCGAATATCGGAAGAACAAATTGATTTACTTGTAAGAGATATTAAAGAATACGATGAAGCACTGAAGAGTGGGGAATGGATAAATCGTGAGTGTCACCATAAAGGGTATGGAGAAAAGACAGAGTGTGAGTATTGCAAAATGGCTAAAATCTTTAAAAAATAAGGTCTTTTATCCCTCTTTTCTTTATATAGTCAACAAGCCTTTTTCTTACGAATATGGTATACTAAATTGTTAATAAATCCTTATCTATCAAGCTTATTACTGAAAACAGCGTGGCAAAAGACCCCAAAAAAGCAGAATATGGAGCAGACCAGATTTCAGTCCTTGAAGGACTTGAACCAGTACGTCGCCGTCCGGGTATGTACATCGGTTCTACAGGGCCGACAGGTCTTCACCATCTTGTATGGGAGATCTTCGACAACTCTCGTGATGAGGCGATGGGAGGCTTTGCAGACCATGTAGAGCTCACCCTTCTTCCAGGGGATCGTATTCGTGTGGTAGATAACGGCCGAGGTATTCCAGTAGGGATTCACCCAAAGACAAAAGTTTCTGCACTTGAGACGGTGATGACTGTGCTCCACGCTGGAGGAAAGTTCGGAGGTGAGGGAAGTGGATATAAGGTTTCTGGAGGGCTCCACGGTGTGGGAGCGTCTGTAGTGAACGCACTTTCAGACTATACTCGTGCTGAAGTACACAAAGAAGGTGACATTTGGGTGCAAGAATATTCACAAGGAAATAAAAAAGCCGCTGTAAAGAAAATAGGTAAGACCAAGAACAACGGTACTATCATCACGTTCCAACCAGACCCAACTATCTTCAAAGAAGGGATTGCCTTTGACCACAAGACTATCGTTGATCATGTGCGACAGCAGGCGTATCTTGTAAAGAAACTCCGTGTCACTGTTATAGACGCTCGAGAAGTAGCAGAAAAAATGGATCCAACTTCAGTGTTCTGGTTCGCAGATCTGGGTATTGAAGCGCCATCTACTACTTACTACTTCGAAGGAGGTATCCAAAGCATGGTGCGTCACTACAACCAACTTCAAAAGCCTATTCATGACAGCGTATTTTATTGTGAAAAAGATCAGGATGGTGTGGGTGTAGAAATAGCACTCCAGTATGTCGACGATATTTCAGCTCGCATTGTGCCGTTTGCTAACAATATTTATAACCCAGAACACGGTACGCATGTGACTGGTTTCAAGACAGCGCTCACTCGTATTTTAAACACGTACGGAAAGAAAAATAATCTTATTAAAGATGCTGACGGTCCATTTTCAGGAGACGACGTACTTGAAGGTCTGACAGTTGTTATTTCTGTAAAACTTGCTGAAATTCAATTTGAAGGACAAACAAAAGCGAAGCTTGGTTCAATGGAGGCACAAGGGGCAACCACGACAGTCTTTGGAGATGCGTTCTCAAACTTCCTCGAAGAAAACCCTGATCAAGCAAAGGCAATCATTATGAAAGTGCTTCTTGCACTTCGCGCACGAAAGGCAGCAAAGGCTGCCAAGGATTCTATTCTTCGAAAAGGGGCACTAGAAGGGATGACGCTTCCAGGAAAGCTTGCGGACTGTCAGAGTAAAGATGCTTCAGAGTCAGAAATTTTCATCGTTGAGGGAGACTCTGCGGGTGGTACTGCAAAGATGGGACGTGACCGACGAACACAAGCAATACTTCCACTTCGAGGAAAGATTTTGAACGTAGAGCGAGCGCGACTTGATAAAATGCTTGCTTCAAATGAAATCAAGAACCTTGTTATCGCTATGGGTACATCTATCGGGGATACGTTTGATATCGACAAGATGCGGTATCACAAGATCGTTATTGCAACCGATGCGGACGTTGACGGATCACACATCACGACCCTTATCCTCACGCTCTTCTATCGGTACTTCCGTGCTGTGATTGATGCAGGATATGTCTATATTGCTCAGCCGCCGCTCTATAAGATCAAGAAAGGAAAAGAACTTTTCTATGCATATACTGATGAGGACAAAGAAAGAGTGTTGAAGTCTCTAGGTGTTCAAGGGGTGCAAGAAGTGGATGAATCTGCAGAAGGAGAAGCTCCAGAGCCAGAAGAAGAAGGGGAGGAAGATACAAAGACAAAAAAGAATCCAAAGGTTTCTATTCAGCGATACAAAGGTCTTGGAGAAATGAACGCAGAAGAGTTGTGGGAGACAACCATGGATCCCGCTCGTCGTATTTTGAAGCAAGTCGGTGTAGAAGATGATGAAGAAGCAAACAAGGTCTTTGACACTCTGATGGGAACCGAAGTTGCCCCACGAAAAGCCTTCATTCAATCAAACGCCAAGATGGCAAATCTCGACATATAAAAAACACTCAATGTATTGAGTGTTTTTTATATGTCGCACGTCTTATGGAGTTACATTACTATCTAGGTAGTTTAGATTTGGATTAGACCATCCGGTATAAGTAGGGGCAGAGCTGTTTTCAAGTCGCATCCCTAAGATATAATCAGTTGTTGTACTAGTGGTAATAAAACTATTTGTTCCTGTTTTTATATATCCTCGTGCATAGTAGTACCCATATCCTCCAGTGTTTTGAGGGTCGTTTTTTATTTCTGCTATATAGGTTGGGACTATTTCAAGCGTGCTTAATGCACCGTATGCTCCTGTGGTATCACAGTGAATGTTTCCGCCGCTACAGGTAGGGTAATAGCCGTTTTGAGAATAAAAGAGTTCAATAGCGGTTTTTAATTGCTTCATGTCTTGTATTCTTTTTGTATCTCGAGCTTTTGATTTTGTTTGACTGAGTAGAGCAATAACTATACTAGCGAGTACTGCTATGATAGCTATAACCACTAGCAATTCTATAAGTGTAAAACCGCGGTTTTTTAGTAGTTTTTTAATCATTAATAGACAAATTAGGCATTAATATGAGACGTGAGAAGTACTCGTAGTTCTTTTATTAAAGATTCTTTTTCTGCGGCTACTTTTATCCAAAAGGTTTTTTCTTCCTCAGTGACAGATTCATTTAAATAATTGTGTTGTATACGCCACAAACTCTTTGATTCTTGAGTGAGTTGGTGCATCAAGTTATATACGTTGTTTTGTTCCATGTATGTAGTATATCACTAGAGACTATTATTACTTCTTTTTTGTATTTCTTCGGTAACAGTAGAAATAATAGATTCTTTTGATAGTTCAATCTTTTCTCCAGAGCGTGTTTCTACGCTATAAGAGCCAGACTCTATTTCTTTATCGCCGACTACTATAATGTACGGAGGCTTTAGGTTTTTTGCAGCATGAATTCGTTTTCCGAGGCTGTTACTATCCATATAAATGGTAGCTCGAATATTCGCTTCTCGAAGAGCCTGGTGTAATTGTTCCGCAGCTTCTACGTGGTTTTCACGTACAGGAATAATAGCGATTTGTACTGGCGCAAGCCATGTAGGAAACGCTCCCGCAAAGTGTTCAATAAGAAAACCAATAAACCGCTCATGTGTACCAAGTGGTGCGCGGTGAATAATGGCAGGGGTTTTTCGAATACCGTCTTTATCGGTGTATTCAAGTTCAAATTGCTTTCCCATGTACAAATCCAGCTGATTTGTTGAGGCGGTGAATGCTCGACCAATAGAAGAGTAGATTTGGAAATCCATTTTTGGACCATAAAAAGCTGCTCCTTCATTGGCTATTTTGTATGGTACTCCGGATATATCCATGGCTTCAATAGTCATACGCTCTGCATCTTTCCAGTCGTCCTCATTGCCGTGGTATTTATCCATTTTCTTTGGGTCGCGCAATGCAAGCTCCATCTCATAGTTAGTGATACCAAGTGTTTTGTAATAATACTCATGGAGTTTAATAACGTTTACAAATTCTTCGACGGCTTTTTCTTTTTGCACATAAATATGAGCGTCGTTCATTTGCATGCCGCGTACCCGCATGAGTCCAAATAAACTTCCTGAATCTTCATATCGATGGCACCAACCGTATTCTGCAAGACGCACAGGAAGCTCCCGGTAACTTTTTGGTCGTGCTGCAAACGTCTTGTGGTGGAACGGGCAGTTCATCGGCTTTATGTAGTAGTTCTCATCTTCAATAACAATAGGGGCGTACATAGAATCCTTGTACAACGGAAGGTGTCCTGATGTATAGAACAAGTTTTCTTTAGTAATAATAGGTGTAGTAACACGCTGGTACCCCCATTTTTCTTCTGTTTCTTTTGCCCAGTTTTCAAGCTCTTCTTTTA
>CAYHJY010000032.1:0-5439 GCA_964357135.1 uncultured Candidatus Saccharibacteria bacterium | reverse complement strand
CTTTCTTCTCGTTTTTTGACATCATCAGCTCCACGGATAAACATCACCATACCCCAGAGGAAATACAGAAAAGCGAGAGTGAAGATGAGTGGGATAATAGCCGCACCAATAATACACTTGAGCCAAATAAGAATATCGAGAAGTGAGTCAAATGCTATAGCTGAACAAGACTTAAGTGCTGCTGAGCTTGTGGCTGGGGTCGGAGCAATAGTGCCGTTAGTGCGAGTTCCACCATTTGCAGGATTGGTGTTTGGAGTTCCCCCTCGAACACTCTGACACTGCGGGTCTGATGGGTTGGCGGCACAAACACTTGCTTTGTAGTTTGCACAAGCAGTTGCCATCCCTGGAAGATTAGAAGGACAGCAAAGCGGATAGTTCTGACTGTTAATGGGATTACATTGTATTACCGGTGGAGTGGTTTGCGCGTATGTAGTAATAGAAAACAAAAAGCTAAGCGTAACTACAAAACCAAAAATCTTTTTTATCATGTTTTATCCTGTAATTGAATTAACGGTGCCAATAATAGCGTTAGTAATAGTCCAAGCTCCAAGAATAAGGAGTGTCCCAATAATAGTATACCAAAACATGTTCTTAGCAGTTTTCACCTTTTCTGGATTGCCTCGCGCCAAGACAAAGCTAAAGCCGCTCCAAATAAAGAAGATGATGATAAACGGCAGCGCGATACGTAGCACAGCGTTCATAAATAGCTGTATAGCACCCTCTATTGTGTCTACCTTAAGTGGATTATTGATACGAACTTTCAAGTCTAGCGAAGTCGCCTTGGATGAGGCCCCTCCTGTTTTAGGAGTAACACATTTTGTTGTACCATCTTCACACTGAACACCACTTTTGCATTCATTGTCTTTTGGATATTTTACTGGTGCACCTCCTCCAGGATTAACTGTTACCGTAAAACCATTTGTATCGATCCCGCCATCCTTGTCGTTATCAAGTTTGTCATTACATTGAGATACTGGAGGATTGATGTCTCCATTACTTGGAGGAGGATTAATGTCCCCGCCTTGGGCAAAAGCTGGAGAAATAAAAATAATACTCATGAGAACCGAGAGCAAAAGTGTCTTACATTTCATAGTCATAAGTATATCATTATTCTAAAAATTGCAGCGCGCTATCACTATCTTTGACAAGAATCCGTAAGATAACTTTTACAATGAGCCATGAACAAAGCACCAAAAGCAGCCCGATGATTATGTTCAACACCATTTTTTTAATATTTGCTACCTTTGCAGGGTTACCTTGAGCTGTAATGTACTTCACCCCAGCAAACATAAAGAGGAGCACCAAAATAGGGATAAAGAGTTTGGTAATTAAGAAAGTAATAAGATTGTTTATTGTTTTTAATACATCAGAAAAGGTACAGTAGTTGTAACAAGACAATAGGTTGCCTGCTGGTAGATCAGATTTTTCTGTATCATCTGGTGAGATACAAGAAGGATCTGGTTCTAAATCAAGTCTTCCATCAGGAACACCCTCCGGTCCTGTATTGTCAACACCATAATAATCAGCCTTGCCATCTTTTGGGGTACTGTTATCTTCACCATCCTTGCAAGTACCATCGCCTTTTGGAGTAGGAGCTGGTGCTGCTGTTGGGTTAGGATTTGGAGTTGTGGGATCTGTAGGAGTATTAACCACGCCTGTTAGCTTAAGCCCATCATATTTTATTGGTTGGTATGTCGTCGAAGCTCCTACCTGTTTACCTGTCATAACCAGGTTATATGTTTTGCCGTTAATAACACCTTGGGTAAAAAACAATTGTGCATCTGCGCCACCGGCCACTGTTGTTTTCTTTTCTATTGCCCCACCACCCGCTGCATCTGTGGCAACAACCGTTACCTCGAAAGGTTTTGTACTTTTATTTCGCACTGTAACAGTGATAGCATTTGACCCAAGAACCGTGAGAGGTTTTACGAATTCAACAGGCAAAATAGTGCCTGTTGGCGTAGTAACAGCTGTCCCTGTTGTTTTAAAAGACACTGTTTTAGTTGTTTTTTCAGCTGTTGTTTTGTTTTCCCCTAAGACCTGTGCGGTGTATGAGGTGTTTTGAGCTAACCCAGTAAAAGAAACGTCTTTTTGTTCTTTTCCTGCTGAGCGAAATGTATTACTCGCCACCGAAACACCATCACTATCACGAATAATCGCTGTAGTAAACTCAACCATGTCTCGATAGTTCCCTTCATTGTTTACACTCGATTGAACGTTGTTTTTTATTGTGACACTAGCTGTTGTGGTTGACTTTGCTTTTAGGCTAACAGAAAAATCTACAGCGGCAGAGGTGTTTGTAGTGCCCACCAAAAACAATGCCACAGAAAGTGCTATTGCAAAAACAGTTTTACCGAACGATAGATTGTAGGTCTCGAGACGCTTCATATATAGCTTGTGTTGGATTAGTTGCTCCGCTATTAACCTTTCGTATCATATCACGAAAGACTGATTCGGTACCTGCGGTATTAGTATCCGGCCAGCCAAATGCAGATAACGCGGCCTGAAAATACACCTGCACATATGGATTTGTTTGTTGTGTTAACAATAGATCTCTTCGAGTAGAAGGTGTAGCAAGCGCGCCTGATAGATATTCAACAAATTCTTTATCGGTAAGATATCCGATTCCTTTATACGCCGCCGGAAAGTTAGGGCTTGATTTTATAATACCTACACCAGAGAATAATCCGTACGTAATAGGTCTAACCGCATCTTCGGCTTGAAATAACGTCGTCACATCAAAGTTTAGGTTTGGATTACGAGCTTGAATAGTGAAAAGTTCGCTCGCTCTACCAATATAAAAAGCGCTTTTGCCTGAAAGAAACATATCAATAGACAAAGGCAGTGTTCGAGACCATGAAAACTGTGTACTAGCCTGGTCAGCAAAACTTGTATAAAAATTAAGCGCATTGGCCGAAGGAATCTCCCCCTCACCTCCTTCTGCCCCACCGTCAAGAAGGCGTTGTTGGTAGAGACCTGTTTGAGGATCGGTGCTGACGATAGCAGTACCTGTTTGTAAAAACAGCGCTGATAAAATATCTTTATAATGAGGAATATTTGACCACTCACCAAGGGCAATAGCGCTTTGGGTGATAACACCTCGTGCATCTTTTTTCAAAAAGAGAGGAAGAGACTGAACTAACCCTGTCCAAGTAGTCGGAGGGGTAACGTAGTTTTTACCAGCCAACAAGTCCTTGTTGTAATAGACAACAACAGGATCAACAAGTAGCGGAGCAGCAACAACACCATCTTTGTTTAAAAATAAAGAAGCTCCATCAATAAATGAATCTCTAAAGAGGCGCTCAGGGTAGCTAGCAAATGGTATTGTGTACAACTTATCAGCAAATGAGAATAGCTGACCTGAATCCGCGATTATTACATCTGGGCCAGCGCCATTTGCCAAAGCTTCAATAAGCTCTGTTCGCAATGTATCTGGCGCTTTTTCTACATATGACAAACTAATTGTTTTGTCCTGCATATTAATCTTCTCAACATATGACTGCATAATACTTGAAGGGTAAATTCCCCAAATGCGAACTACACCAACAGCAGTTGACCCCGAAGAAGAACCAATATTTATTACACCAGAGAAAATAAGAATAGCGCCGATGAAGGCTGCGATGAAGGCTCCTATCAGAAATGTTTGAAATGATGTTTTCATTACTGATTATTTCTTAAAAAGTATAGCATAGTGATGTTCTCCTGCCGGCAGATTGTCAGAGAGTTTTGTAAAACCGATTTTAGTAATAAGTGGTTCTGCTGTCTCTTTGTTAAACACATGGTGCGGCGCAGGCCCTAAACCACCAAACGATTCTTGCCAATCCACCAAGAGTAACCTCCCGCCATTTTTCAAAACACGAAACGCTTCTTTTAGTGCTCCTGGTTTATCATCTATTTGGAACAAGATATTTGAAAGCACTACAACGTCAACACTAGCGTCACCTAGTTTTGTACCTCCTGCTATTTCAATATCGCCCCATAATGGATGAAGGTTGTCGATATGTCCTTCTTCAGCCTCATGAGTTATGCGCGCTACCATGTCGCGATTGATTTCTATAGCAAATACATTTCCTCGAGTGACAATACTCGCAATAGCTCGGGCCATAAATCCGCTCCCAGCACCAAAGTCAGCCACAGAATCAGTGACTTGGAAGTTACATGCCGCAAGCGTCTCTGCAGGATCCATAAACATGTTTATAGTATAGCAGTAAGAAAGTTGAAAGTTTAGGCTTTCAATAAAAACATATACTCTTTTTCATCTGCGGAACTCGTTCACTGGAACGCGAACTCAAACAGTCCTCGATTTCAAAAGAATATATGTTTTTATTTTAACTACGTATATTTTTTATATAAGGATTTTTCTTTTGCATAACTTTTTATTCCCAAGCGAGGAAGTGTATGTATTGCTTTTGCACCGAGGACTGTCTGAGCACTGTTTTATACTGTGCGAGTTCCGCAGGAAGAAAGTGATATATACACCTCCGAGCGCCCTCTATACACACGTGACTGACGCAAGCGTATCTCCTGCTCGAAGCTTCATGATGGTCACTCCTTGTGTTTGTCGTCCTGAAGAAGGAATAGTATTGAGATCTACACGTATCACTTGGCCTTTCTTACTCATTGCCACAAGCTCCATATCGTCCTGCACGATTTTTCCTACCATCAACTTCCCTGTCTTTGTTGTAATTTTTGCAGTCTTGATACCTGAACCACCACGCTTTTGGACTTTGTATTCGCTGATAGCGGTCTTCTTTCCAATACCATTTTCTCCCATGATAAGCATATATGTTTTTTCCTCTGTTGAGATAACATCTGCACAGATAAGTTTGTCGTGCTTACCAAGCTTCATAGCACGCACTCCTCCCGCAGTTCGTCCCATTTCTCGAACATCTACCTCATCAAACCTAATAGATTGTCCTTCTGAGGTAGCAAGAATAATACTTTGACCTTTATGTACGCGCAGTACTGCTTCGAGCTCGTCCCCTGCATCAAGCCGAATAGCGATGATACCGCTGCGACGAACATCCTTGAAGCTCTCATATGAAACTTTCTTAGCAACACCTTTTTTAGTTACCAACAT
Organism: uncultured Candidatus Saccharibacteria bacterium; assembly: GCA_964357135.1. Classification (GTDB taxonomy): domain Bacteria; phylum Patescibacteriota; class Minisyncoccia; order Phycocordibacterales; family UBA9973; genus UBA4124. The sequence continues at coordinate 359 of CAYHJY010000032.1, read as the reverse complement.
AAGTGAAGCTTTTTCTGCTTTAGCTGATTTTGGGACTGCCAATATAGAAGTGACGTTTTCGTCCCCCGCAAGAGAAAGATAGTTCATGATTGATTTCCCTTTTGTAGCACGACGTCCTTCAGGAAGTTCATACATTTTGATTTGATATGCCTTTCCTTTATTGGTGAAGAACAACAAATCACTATGTGTATCAGTCGTCAGGAGCTGTGTGACAAAGTCTTCTTCTTTCGTTTCGAGATCTATCACCCCTACTCCTCCACGGCGTTGCATTTTGTATTCACTTGGATCAGTACGCTTTACGTACCCACCAGCAGTAAACACCAGCACGGTTTCTTTTTCTGGAACGAGATCTTCATCAG
>CAYHJY010000031.1:0-5500 GCA_964357135.1 uncultured Candidatus Saccharibacteria bacterium | reverse complement strand
CACACGAGTCACGCGTCGGATATCAATAATCTTTTGATCTACATCTTTTACTCGGTCAGCAAAACTTTTGCCACCTGTTGGGCGAGGTCGTCGCTCTGAAGAACCAGATCGTGGTGGTCTTGATGGAGAAGATGATGGAGTTGTTGTTGGTTTATCAGTCATATGTCTATTAAATATTTTTGTGTATTAAAAATTGAGTCCTGCCTCTCGTGCTGCGTCAGCAAGAGCCTTGATTCGACCAGCGTACTTAAAGCCATTTCGATCAAACACTACTGCCTTGATACCTTTTGCAAGAGCAAGCTTTGCTACTTCTTTTCCTGTTGCTATAGCACCTTCCATCTTTGTAGATTTTTTGTCAGCGTTCATATCATTTGCAGATACGAGTGTTGTAGCAGTAGTGTCATCGATAAGCTGCGCGTACATAAAGTTGTTCGAACGAAACACACTCATACGAGGTCGAGATGGAGTACCAGAAACAAGCTTGCGAACTTTTCGCTTGATTCGGAGTTTCTTTTCTTGTGTGCTTTGTCGTGACATATGATTTATTTAAATATTATGCAGTCTTCTTCCCTGCCTTTCGTCTGATGACTTCGTCGTCATATCGGAACCCTTTACCTTTATATGGTTCTGGCTTCTTCATAGCGCGAACTGAAGCAGTGAATTGTCCTACGAGCTCTTTGTTAATACCAGTAACAGTAAGGTTGTTCTTTTCTGCAGTAACAGTGAGCCCTTCTGGAATAGATACTACCACAGGGTGTGAAAATCCGAGCGCAAGATGCAACTCCTTTCCTTTTACTTCACTCTTAAACCCAACTCCTTCAAGAATAAGCTTTCGTACATAGGGAGTGTTTACACCTTGCAGCATGTTCTTTACATGTGAAGCATATGTTCCCCAAAGCGCTCGAGAAAATGGGTCGTCTTTCTTTGGAGCAAAGGTAACAACATTGTTTTCAATGGTTACAGCGATAGTATCAGTAAATACTTTTGAAAGAGTACCAAGTGGTCCTTTCACAGTAAATACACCGTCAGTAAAATCTACTGTTGTGTTTGCTGGGATTTGAAGTTGTTGTTTTCCTACTCGGCTCATATATGTATTATTACCAGATCATGAATAACGCTTCGCCCCCGACCTGTTCTTTGTGGGCTTGCTTGTTGCTAAGGATTCCTTTTGGTGTAGAGAACACAGTGATACCTCGACCACTTTTTACAGTGTGAATATCACGTACGCCCATGTATACACGTCGTGAAGGTTTTGAAAGACGCTTTACGTCAGAGATTTTTGAAACACCCATTGGATACGCAAGGTCGATTTCGATAACAGGAACGTTGTTCTTTTCTGTTTTCTTTGAATAACTATCGATAAAACCGTGTTCTTTTAAACACTGCGCGATAGCCATTTTCACTGCTGAAAAAGGAACAACCACTGATTTCTTAGAAATCATAGCGCCATTCTTCATTGTGATTAACATGTTTGAAATTTGATCCATATTACCAAGACGACTTACGAATACCTGGAATCATCCCTTCATTTGCGTATTCACGGAAGCAAATACGGCAAAGTCCGAAATCACGCATAAATCCGTGCGCTCGACCGCAACGAAAACAGCGGTTAACCGCTCGGGTACTAAATTTTGGCGTTTTCTTTGAACGCGCTATAACTGATGTTTTTGCCATAGGGTAAGTGTCCTATGAAATATCGCCTCTATAATTTCTGTATCAGTTTTCAGGATCTTGCCTTAGTGCCTGCCACAGAGAGAAAGAGGGATTTCAAAGGAGCCCAGGTATCCTACCAGATAGGACCTATTTGGTCAACCTATATAAAAAGCGGTCTCTAGGGACCGCTTGAGATTAATGAAAAATACCAAAATGTACGGCCGCTCCGTTAAGGACGATGTGAGCTGGAACAACCAAATAGAATTTGGGATAAAAATAGTAAAGAATGGCAAATAGTGCGCCGGCTACTAACATGAGTAACCATAGATAGTTGTCCCAGAATCCTTTGTAGACAACATGCATACTGGCAAAAGCTACGGTATTTACTACGATATTTATCTTACTTTTCTCACCAAAAATTTCTTGTCCGAGTTTCCATAGAAATATCCGGAATAAAATTTCTTGCACTATTACTATTCCTACGGAGTATTGTAGTAATGTTGACTGTGATGCTCCCCACTCTTTATGAAAATAAAGACTATACCTATAAAGAGCAAGAACACCTAAGCCCGTAGCTAAAAGGTACCACAGCAGTGCCTTCCAAAATTTCTCAAAATTAAAAAATGCTGATTTAAAACTCCATTTTTTAGCTCGTATTGAAATAATTGAGAAAATAAGTGTCCCCAAGATAACATGTTTTTTGTACCCATCATCTATCAAATTTGCCTTAATAAGAATGACCCCTATATAGGCAACAGCCAGATACTCTAGTATCTTTAAGTATTTTTCTACTATTATTTTTTTCATGAGCAGTAAGTTTTTATCTATACTACTCCTCCAGAGGAAAAAGAAAAGCCCTCAACAATGAGGGCTTTTCGGAGAGGAACTATTTTTTAAAAGGGATTCCGATGTGAGTAAAGTATGCGAGTGCTTCTGCTTTATTCTTGGCTGTTGTACCGAGAGTAATAGCAAGACCGAATACATCACGAAGATCTTCATCAGAACATTCTGGGAAGATAGTGTGTTCCTTGATACCAAGCGTCATATTGCCAATAGAGTCCACCGCTTTTGCATCAATACCACGGAAGTCCTTTGTTCGAGGAAGCGCGATGTTGATAAGCTTGTCCATAAAGTGATACATGCGTGCACCACGAAGTGTAACCATAAGTCCAACTGGATCCCCTTCTCGAGTCTTAAACCCTGCAACAGACTTCTTAGCTGCGCGAAGTGAAGGCTTTTGGCCGGTGATTTTTGCAAGACGATCAGCAACAAGGTTGTTCTTTTCACGATCTTTCTTCATACCAGAACCTGTCCCTACAGAAATAGTGATCTTTGTAAGATGTGGAGCAGAAACAGCATTCTTGTATCCGAAGTCCTTGAGCGCTTTTGCAGTATTTGATTCTTTTTCTTTTACGATATTCATGTTATTTCAACTCTTGGCCACTTTTCTTAGCAATACGAACCATTTTGCCACCAATCTCTTTTTTGGCAATACGAGTAGCTTTGCCAGTCTTTGGGTCAACAACCATCACGTTTGATGCATTGATAGAAGCTTCGATTTCAATCATAGTACCCTTTGTATCTTTGGTCTTTGCTTTGATATGCTTTTTTACCTTGTTGATACCAGAGACGAGCACGCGGTTCTTTTCAGCAAGTACCTTTGTTACTTGTCCTGTCTGCCCTTTATTTTTTCCAGCAGTTACTATTACATTGTCTCCTTTTTTAATCTTCATAGTAGTATTTAAAATTTATAGCACCTCTGGCGCAAGTGATGCAATTTTCTGATATCCAAGTTCAGCAATTTCTCGTGGGATAGGGCCGAAGATACGACCTGCTTTTGGTTCCTTCTTTCCTTTTTCAAGGATAACTGCAGCATTGTCATCAAAACGAATATATGAACCGTCCTTTCGTCGAAACGCTTTCTTTTGTCGAACAATAACCGCGTAACAAACGTCTTTCTTTTTTACTGCTTTTCGTGGAGCTGCCTTTTTAATTGAAAGGACAACAACATCTCCGATCTCAGCGTAGCGGCGCTTTGAACCTCCAAGAACCTTGAAAACTTTTCCAACTTCACCTCCTGAGTTATCTGCGATTTTTAAAACTGTTCCATCTTGTACCATAAAAGTTTATTTAGTTACCACACTAAAGTGTTTGTCTTTTGAAATTGGACGAGTTTCGACTATCTCAATCTTGTCTCCTGTTTTATGAGCATTTGTCTCGTCGTGCGCCTTGTACTTTTTTGTAATCTTCAAAAACTTTTGGTACTTTGGGTGCTTTACAAACCGAGTTACAGCAACAACCACGGTCTTATCCATCTTGTCAGAAACGACAAGCCCTTTGAGTGTTTTCTTTTGTGTGGTTGATGTTGTCATACTAATTTGTATTGGTCTGCTTTATACTACTGTTTTTTTCTGAAAAGTCTAGTTTTTAGGATTTAATCTCGAGCAACGATACGAGTCTTTACTGGAAGCTTTGTTCCTGCCTTTCGAAGGGCTTCTCGGGCAACAGCCTCTGAAACACCATCTACTTCGAACAAGACACGGCCTGGAAGGACTTCGATAGAATATCCTTGTAGGTCACCCTTTCCTCCTCCCATCGGTACTTCCGCTGGTTTTGAAGTAATTGGTCGGTCTGGGAACACGCGGATCCACATACGTCCCACCTTTGTCAGATGTCTTGATGCTGCCTTTCGAGCTGCTTCGAGCTGGTTTGAAGTGAGGCGACCAAGCTGTTCACTCTTGATACCAAATGAACCGAATGAAAGTTCTGTACCACGAGTCTCAACACGAGTACTCATGTCAGTACGCTTCTTGTGCCATTTTCTAAATTTTACTTTCTTTGGAAATAACATAAGCCGTTTTTATCGTTCTTTATTCTTAGCTTCGTCTTTTGCGAAGACTTGTCCCTTGTAAATCCATACCTTGATACCGATATCACCGTAGGCCATGTGTGCCTTTTCACGAGCATAATCAATGTCAGCACGAACTGTCTGAAGTGGTACAGAACCTCGCTTCAAAATTTCACTTCGAGAGATTTCAGCTCCCCCAAGACGTCCTCCTACGTAGAATCGAACTCCTTGTACTCCGCGAACCATCATTACCTTTTCAATAAGTTGCTTCATGACACGTCGGTATGGCATACGCTTTTCTAGTCCTTCTGCAATCATATATGCCACGATCTTTGCGTCTCCATCTGGAGAGGTCACTTCAACGATTTCAAGCTTGATTTCGTCAGTTACAGTGAGTTTTGCACGCTTGAGTGCTTTCATAACGTCAGCCTTAAGCTTTGTTGCTGCTTCACCGTTTCGTCCGATGATCATACCTGGACGTGAGGTACGTAGGATAATGCGAACAGCCTTTTGACCTCGTTCGATCTCAACACTTGAAACATATGACCCTCGAAGACGCTTCTCCAAGAATTCACGAATAGTGATATCAACCTTGAGGTTGTCTACAAAGGCAGCATCGTCAGCAAACCAACGAGATTTCCAATCTCGGAGCGTGACTAAACGGTGGGCATATGGGTGGACAACTTTTGACATAAAATATTATTTACTCTTTTTATTAACAGCCTTTTTTGAAGCAGTCTTCTTTGCTTTCTCTGCCGGCTTCTCTGATAGAGCTACCGTTACATGACTCATTTTCTTTTTGATAGGCTTTGCAACACCCATAGCACGAGGCATGAAACGCTTCATAACAAGACCTTGGTTAACCTCAATGTTCTTGATAACCAAAGTACTGACATCAACACCGTCTTTTGCAGCATTTGCTGCTGCAGAGTTGATAAGCTTTCGGATAGGGTCTGCTGCACGCTTTGGCATGTATGAAAGCTCTACCTGTGCCTGTTC
>CAYHJY010000030.1:0-5665 GCA_964357135.1 uncultured Candidatus Saccharibacteria bacterium | reverse complement strand
ATTGTTTACGCTATTACCCAATCCTGATGTATTTATAGTTGCAACAGATTCTAATAATCCAGAAGTTGGTCCATCTCCTCCTCTGTTTCCAGTAAGAGTCAGCAATGAACCAGTAGTTAGCGCGCTTCCAGTAAGGGTTAACGGGTTTTCACTACCTGCGGTAGACCAATCCCACTGTTGTGCAAAGTTTAAGTTATCAATCACATTTGTATTATTTGCAGCAACTATCGAGTTGAGTCGCACCCCTAGCCCCGCTGGATCAGTCCATGTCATAGGACTTGCTCCTCCACCTGCTGAAGTGAGGACATATCCAGAAGATCCAGCTGTTGTCGGCAGGTTAAAGTTGTAAGTACCTGCTGCGGCTTGGGGTTGGATTATAATTTTTCCACTTGTATTTCCAGAAAGAGAAAGAGTTCCTAGTGTTCCACTGTTTGAACCAATTGCTAAAAGCTCAGATGGTGAAGTATTGCCTATACCAACATTACCTCCGGTAAATATATGTTCTCCAGCAGAATACTGAAGAGAGCTTCCAAGTGTGTTAGCTTCACCAAAAATCTCTGCTGATTCTGTCCCATCATCAAAAGTCGCAAGTAAGGTAAACTCTCCATCTGTGGCATTAGAATAAGCACCGAAAAAACCATAATTACCAGAGCCTGTAGAATTATAAGATTGCAAAGAAGCAAGACCATTAGGAACATCCAATTCAAGCCAATCAATTCCATTTTCTTGAATATTAAACGCCTTACCGTCAAGATCAATAGCCGTCGCAACATCAAGCGTCATTGCGTCTGCGATATTGTCCCAGTCAATAACGGCAGCATCGATATTCCATGCTGTTCCTGTTCCTGAAACTACGATGTCGCCCTTGTCGCCATCAGTCACTCCGAGTGCACATGCTGTTGCAGAGAGTACTCCTGAGTTGTTAGTTTGAACACATTGTGTTCCACCACCACCGAGACCTGAGAAAGTGATAGTGCCACTTGAAGTGAGTGCTGTAGCTCCACTGATAGCTCCACCACTAGAGATATCGATGTTTGTAGTATCAAGAGCAAATGTTCCGGCACCACCACCGATACTGACTAAGGCATTTGAAGTACCAGTGTTGATACTGGTCGCAAAGTTTGAGTTGTTGTTGATAGACACTGCGGCGCCACTTGTTGTGAGACCTGTTGAAGTCATGAGTCCAGCGATGGTGAGAGCACCAGCAGAAGTTATTTTGTTTGAAGAAGAGAAGAACTCAATGTCACCGGTCACACCACTTTGGAAAGTGAGAGCGTTGGTACTTGTTGTTCGAAGTCCAGCACTAGTGCCTCCGAGGATGAGAGTGTCAGAAGTGAGGACTGGGATTTGTGAACCTGTTGCACTTTGACTTGGAGTGAATCCTCCAACTGTTCGAGAGTTGATTGCAAAACCAGAAGACACGACTTGTTGTCGTGGTGATAATGTTTCAAAACTTTCCGCTCCTCCTGTTGGTGTACAATCTGGACCAACCATTGTTGCGACCTGTACATCGATGAATACTTGATCGTCATCAAATGCGTAACCAGCGAGACTGTCTCCACCAGCACCAGTGTCACCAATGTTTGCATTGAAAACTCCTTCACGAGTAAGAAGTGTCATTGTTGATGGAGATCCTGCAGGCCATACTTTTGATCCACCTGTTGTTGCATCATACAAAGAAAACTTGTAACAGTAGTTTGTTCCTGACGGCCCACCCAAAAGGTTTCCTGAAGAGTTCATCAAGCGGCCTTGAAAGTTGATCAAACTTGGTACACCCGCAGCAGCGTTTGTGTTTGATGCAAAAAACGAAGAGAACACTGAGGCAAAAACGACTACTACAAGGCAAAAAGAAGCAATATGTTGCCACATTTTTTTACCCAAACGCAAAGCCAGAATCTCTCTGTGTACTTTCATTGTTCTATCCTTATATTTTAACACATTGCACCCCCACGATGCACACATATATAGTAAAATATTTGTTGATAACTCAAGTGCACGAAAAAAGAGATCATGCAAGACCTCTTTTACCTGTTTTCTTTGTATAAAATAGTTCGATTACGACGCTTTTTTGGCAGCTGGTTTTACTGGTGACGTAAGCTCTTTTGGAAGGAGCGATTCGAGCTCTTCAACCGTCTTAAATCCGCTGATTGTTTTACCTTGTACCACGAGTCCAGGAAGTGTGTTTTGTATTTTATAAATCGATGTGAGTGCCTTGATGGTTGAAAGGTCAAGGTTGTAATCAAATGAGTACACGCGGACTGATGGATATTTTTCGCGAATAGCATCGAGTACGTAACTTTGTTTTTCACAATCAGTACACGCGTCTTTGTTGCCATAAAAATAAAAAATACTAGTGATGGTTTGCTTGCATCGCTCACCGATACGTTTTGATAACAAAAAGTCTTTGACTTGGAGTATCGTATATTGTTTTTTCAGCAGTTCTATCTCTGTCTTTGCGCCAACATTTTGTTCACTATAGGAAAGTTTTTCAGCAATCGTTGCTATTTCTTGTGAAAGAATCGAGTTGTCGACGTCCTGACATGAGAGCTCTTCAAGAAGAGAAAACTGCGTCTCAGACGAGAGAATATCAATAGCGATTTTGTTCTGAATATCCTTTATTTCATTGATTTTTTGGTTATTTACATAACTACTCAAATACCATCCAACGGCAAAAATACCACAGGTGATCAAGAAGACGAAGAAATATTTTTGAAAGCCTTTCATATTAGTTACTCTTTTTTAACGCCATTTTGGTTGGCCAGCTCGAGTTATTGTATTCCAAACTGCCTTTAAAAGCCAGAACGGAGCGATAACACTATAAATCAACAAATACGGAATAATATGCCAATTAAGTCCACGTTTTTGTTTAGATAATTTTGTTCCAACTAAAATAGAAAAAATAATCATTCCGTACAACACCGCAGAAATAAAAATAATAGTTTTTGTGTTAATAAAAAACCAATCAAAGTGTGGGGTAAAACTCAAATTAAATCCTTTGATAGAAATTTCGGTTATTTTTTTTATAGCAAAAATAATAATGTTATAGAGAAGTGCAAATGAAAGATACACGACCGCAATAATAGAAATAATACCTGACGGCAATGTAAAGAAAGAAAAGTTTCCATATCGTGTTCTAAAAATAAGTCTTCGATAGTCAATCGTGTTTTGGATAAACCCATAAATCCATCGTAGCCTTTGTACATAAAGCTTTTTTACTGTATCCGGGCTCGACGTATAGACATATGCTGTATGGCAATGATCAATACGCATATGGTTTTCTTGCATACGATATGCTATCTCTTGGTCTTCGGTATTGTGTGCTTTTTTGAACTTCCCTATTTTTTGAAATACTTCTTTTCGAAAAATAGAAAACGGGCCCGGTGTCACGTGAATAGCACCGAGGTATGCGAGCATGCGTTTGTTGTACGTACTCATGTTGTACTCTACCTTTTGTGCGTGTTGCAAAATATTTTTTGGTTTGTTGACTATGAGAGATGGTGCAACCGCCATCACGTCTGGTTTTTTTTGAAAGACATTTATCATACGCTTGAGTGCATCGTGCGCCACAAACGAATCCGCATCAAGACACGAAATAAAATCAGCATCAGTGTTGTCGATACCGAAGTTTACCGCAGTATGCTTGCCACCATTTTCTTTTTGGAAAATACGAACACGAGGATTGTCTTTATAGGTCAACATTTCATCCCACGTGTTATCAGTCGACCCATCATCGACAACAATCACTTCAAGACGATCTTCGGGGTAATCAAGGTTTAGTATTGACTCGATAGTGCCGTGCACTGTCTTACCCTCATTCCACGCAGGGACAATCACAGAAACAGTAGGGTACGTAGAGAGTTTTGGTACTCCTTCATCGTGAAGAGCGTTGAGGTGCTTTCTCCGTTCAAAGAAGGTCACCATAAAGAAAACCTGCACATAGACAGCCAAAAAGACTATTATATACATAGCTATTTCCGAAAACGGCATAGACTCATAAAGTACCATATTTTAAGGGTTTTTGGAACCCCCGAGACGTGTAAAGAAAGTACGCTATACTACTACTCATGGAACCACAAACAGAACAAACACCACCTAAAAAATCACTGGCTATTAGTACCCCGGCGGCTATTATTACCGCTGGAGTGTTCATAGCTATCGCGCTTGTCTTCTCTGGGAGAACAAGCACAAACGACACGAAACGAGTTGCAAATCAAGCCCCAGCAACTACCACACCAGCAAAAGAAATCTCTGTAGCACCGGGAGACTATGTCCGAGGAGATCTCTCAAAAGCAGAAGTAGTGATAGTAGAATATTCTGATAGTGATTGTCCGTTCTGTGAACGTTTTCACGCAACCATGAAAGACATCCAGAAAAACTACGGAACAAAAGTAGCCTGGGTCTACCGACACTTCCCTCTTTCTATGCACCCAAATGCACACAACGAAGCCTACGCCCTTGAATGCGTAGCACAAATCGGGGGCACAGAAAAATTTTGGAACTATCTCGACCAACTTATTGGCATCACGGTAACACCTGAAGCAAGTAAGAACGTTCTTACTTCAACAGCGACCACACTCGGCATTGATAAGGGTGCGTTTGAATCATGTATTGCTAATCCAGCAACACAGAAGAAGGTAGCTGATCAAGCAGCTGAAGCCCAAGCACTCGGCGCACAGGGTACCCCCTACAGTATTGCCATTAGTAAAAGTGGTGAACAAGTAGCGATCCCAGGAGCCTACCCAATAGATCAAATGAAAAAGATTATTGATGGTTTATTGAAGTAGTACACACCTAAATGCAATAAAAAACCCTTACTATGTAAGGGTTTTTTATTATGTAAACTATCTAGTCGAAATAGTTTCGAAGTTTTTGAATCTTGTCATTTTGACGAAGTTTTTCATGAACCTTCGCTTCAATTTGTCGGATACGCTCACGAGTGACACCAAACTCTTTTCCTACTTCTTCGAGCGTGTGTTGTACACCGTCAGTAAGTCCGTAACGCATTTCAAGAATACGTCGTTCTTTTGGAGAGAGCTCTGCAAGAACTGCGCCCATTTGTTCTTTGAGCATGTTGCGTGTTGCTTCTTGATCAGGGCGAAGCAATTTATCATCTGGAATAAATTCTCCAAATGTTGATTTATCTTCATCGTCCCCAATAGGCTGTTCAAGTGATCGAGTTTCTTGATTGATTTGTTCAATCACGTGTACTTTTTCTACTTCAATACCCATTTCGTTTGCGATCTCTTCAGCAAGCGGATCGCGTCCTAAGTCTTGTCCAAGACGGCGAACTACTTGTTTATATTTTGAGATTGTTTCAACCATGTGCACGGGAATACGGATGGTTCGACTTTGATCCGCGAGCGCTCGGGTAATGGACTGACGAATCCACCACGTGGCATAGGTTGAGAACTTGTACCCTTTTGTCCAATCGAATTTTTCAACTGCCTTAAAGAGACCAATGTTCCCCTCTTGAATCAAATCAAGCAGTGTTAAATCAGCAGTGCGGTTCGCGTATTTCTTGGCGATAGAGACTACTAAACGCAGGTTAGCACGAGCAAGCAAGTTCTTAGCTTCCAAATCACCCGCCGCAATACGACGAGCAAAATCTTTTTCTTGTGCAGCGTTGATAAGCGCGTACTGTCCGATGTCTTTCAAGTACATCTGC